>JADGAL010000124.1 GCA_015232025.1 Alphaproteobacteria bacterium | reverse complement strand
TCTCGACCGCCGCCGCGGCCGCCGCCGCCGAGCGATGCGCCGAGACGCGGCAGCCCCAGCCGGCCAGAAGGGCGGTCAGGCCGACCAGGATGTCCTCGTCGTTCTCGACCGCCAGCACCGCGACTCCTTCAAGGCCGCGATCGCTTTCGAACTCGAGCCGGGCCGTCGCGCCGGGGGCCGCCAGCGGCACCTCGATGGCGAACACCGAGCCGGCGCCCGGCGTCGAGCGCACCGTCACCGGATGGTTCAGCACCCCCGCGACCCGATCGACGATCGCCAGCCCCAGCCCCCAGGCGCGGCGGTGCAGCGACGAGGCGTCGCCCTCGCGGTGGAATTCGGTGAAGATCTGGCGCAGCCGGTCGGCGGCGATGCCGATCCCGGTGTCCCACACCTCGACGCGCACGGTGCCGCCCCGGCGGCGGCAGCCGACCAGGATGCGGCCCTCGGGGGTGTAGCGGATGGCGTTGCTGGCCAGGTTTCGCAGCACGCGCAGCAGCAGATGCGGGTCGGTGTCGACGCTCAGGCCGCATTTCATCACGGTCAGTCCCAGCCCCGCCTTGGCCGCCATCGGCCGGAACTCGTTGGCCACCGTGTCGAGCAGCAGGGCGACCGGCACCGCCGCCCGATGCGGCGTCATCGCCGTGGCGTCAAGCCTCGACAGGTCCAGGAAGTCGGTCAGCAGATCCTCGGCGCCGCGCAGGGCCAGATGGATGCGGTGGGCGAGTTCGCGGGCGTCCTCGGGCAGGTCGGAACCGCCCAGCGCGGTGACCATCAGCCGCGCCGCGCTCATCGGCTGCAACAGGTCGTGACTGACGGCGGCCAGGAAGCGGTCCTTGCCATGGTTGGCGTGACGCAGCGCCTCGTTCAATTCGCGCAATTCGCGGGTCCGTTCCTCGACCCGCCGTTCGAGGACCTCTTTCGCCTCGCTCAATTTGCGCGCGTTCTCGCGGATGCTCATGGTGGCGATGAACATGTGGGCGAAGATCAGCGAGGCCAGCGTCAGCGACGACAGCGAATGCATGATCTGCATCAACTGCATCTGCTGAAGGTCGGCGAACACCAGCGGAAACAGCAGGGCCAAGCCGCTGTAGCTGACGAAGATGCCGCCGCCGATCACCGACCAGAAGATCAGGTTGCGGCTGGGCGACTTGCGCGGAAAGCCCGGCAGGTGATCGCGCACCCACGACAGGACCAGCAGCACGATGCCCAGCATGAACAGCCAGCTCACATGGTCGTGGACCACCTTGCTGACCTGGGCGAGCTGGGCGAACATCTCCTTGCCGACCAGCGGCGCGATGAAGCGGCGGCCATAAAGGATCATCAACCCGGTGCCGCCCAGAGCCAGGAAGCTGACACCCGTGATGGCCTGAGCCCAGCGGTGCAGCGCGCCCAGCCCCCGCACGCGCCCCGCCCATCCCAGCGCGAAGCGGCGCATGCGGGTGCTGACCAGCGGCACGGCGGCGATCACCACCAAGCTGGCCAGCACAAGCTGCTCGCCATAGGTCGAAACCAGCCCGGTGCGCAACACCCGCCAGTCGGTGCCGTGGCGTTGGATCAACACGGCGTCGCCGGGCTGGCTGGAGACCCCCTCGGCGCCATCGCGCGCCTGACGCCAGAAATCGGCCCGCTCGGGCCATGAATCGGCGACCGCGGCGCCCGCCAAGGCGCACAGCGGCAGCGCGGCCAAAAGGACGCGCCGCAGCAGGTGCAGGAAGAAGGTCGATGCCGCCATGTCCGCCATCATGCTCCCTTGGGCCGATGGCGGACAAGCGACGAGCCTTGGATCACTCCGCCGGTTGGGCGGCCATCATTGCCGGCTCGACGCCGGGCAGGACCGGCAGCGTGCGGGCCAGGACGATGTAGGCCAGGAACTCGAAGGCGACGATGCCAAGCGTGACCAGGATTTCCGGCACCGAGGGGAAATAGCTGAAACCGGGCGTCGCCGGGAAATAGGCGACCAGGAAGACGTCGATGCGATACAGCGAGCCGCCCAGCAGCATCGCGACGGCGGCCAGGAACAATGGCCGCGGGCTGGTGCGGTTGGCCTTGGGCAGCAACAGGAACACCGGCAGGGCGAACAGCGCGATCTCGGCCAGGAAGAAGCCCGACAGCCAACCGCTGCCCAACACCAGATCCATCTTGCCGGCAAGGTGCAGATCGGCGAAGCGGGTGGCCAGCCAGGCGAGTTGCAAGGCGATGATCACCCCGGACAGGCCACCCAGGATGTGGGCCTCGCCGGGGCGGCGGAAGCCGGCCGAGGCCAGACTCGCCTCGAAGATCACGATGCAAAAGCCCATGGTGATCGCCGACATCAAAAACAGCAGCGGCAGCAGCGTGGTCTGCCACAGCGGATGGATCTGGTGGCCGAAGATCACCATCATGGTGCCGAGCGAGGATTGATGCATGGTGGGCAGCAAGATGCCCAGCGCGATGAACAGCACCATCCACTTCTCGACCTTGCGCTTCAGATTGGTCAGGCCGAAGCGTTCGAGGACGGCCGGCGAGAACTCGACGAACAGCACCATGACGTAGGTCGCCACGCACAGCCCGACCTCGAGCATCACCGAATTGGGCTGGGCGTAGCCCGGCCACATCATGTGCCACATGTTCCAGTAGCGGCCGAGATCGACCACCACCGACACCGCGCCCAGGCCATAGCCCAGCAGGCTGGCCAGCAGCGCCGGGCGGACCAGCGGATGGTACTTGCCCTTGTTGAAGACATAGACCAGCAGCGCCATGACATAGCCGCCGCAGCCGAAGGCGGTGCCGATCACCACGTCGTAGGCGATCCAGATGCCCCAGGTGTAGCCGTCATTGAAGGCGGCCGCCGCGTTGAAGCCGTAAATGAAGCGCTGAAGGACGAAATAGCCGCCGATCGCGGCCAGCACGGCCAGGAACAGCGTGAATGGCGTGATCAGACCGCCGCCGATCGGCCGGGGGGCGTGATTCATGACCGATCCTCCGGGCCGTGTTCGGATTTCTTCTTGTTGCGGCTGATGATGCCCACCAGCCCGGCCAGCACCAGGGCCGGCGCCGCCATGCCGGCGTAGATGGTGTGCTGGATGGTCTCGGACACCGAGGCGTAGGAGCGGTCGGGCAGGGTCGGCATGCCCAGCTTCTCGAACGGCACGCCGGACAGGTGCAGCACCTGGGTGCCGCCCAATTCCTTGTCGCCGTAGATGTGCTGGACATAGGTCGAAGCGGCGCGCGGCCGTCCGAACTCGCCCGAGCCGGCTTGCCCGCGCTCGGGCTTGTACAGGGTGCCCGGCGTCATGGCGAGGCGGCGCTCGGCCTCGCGCTTCAGCAGGTCGACCGGGCCGTACAGGGTGGCGCCGGTGGGGCAGGATTCGGCGCAGGCCGGAATCCGGCCCTCGTCCCGCAAATGCCGGCAAAGCTGGCACTTCGAGATCGCCGGAAAGGCCTGATCGTATTCGAAGCGCGGCACGCCGTAGGGGCACGAGGCGACGCAGTAGCGGCAGCCGATGCAGTTTTCCTTGTGATGGCTGACGATGCCGGTCAGCGGCGCCTTCTGCATGGCCGAGACCGGGCAGACCGACACGCAGGACGGATCGACGCAATGCATGCAGGACTTCTTGGCGAAGGCGAAGCCGTTGATCTCGCGGTCCTTCACGCTGGCGTCGCCATGGCGATAGGCCTTGATGACGTTCAGCGCGCCGGCCCCGATGTCGATCGAGGTGTCGCGATGGGCCTCGCGCACCGGCGTGGCGAAGGGAATGGCGTTGGCCTGCTTGCAGGCGGTGACGCAGGCCTTGCAGCCGACGCAATAGGTGGAATCGAACAGCAGTCCCAGCGCTTGCGGCGGCATCGCGAGATTGCCGCGCGCCGCCGCGTCGCCGGGCGCCGCGACGGCGGCCACCGCGCCGACCGTCGCCGCCTTCAGGAAATTGCGTCTACTGATGCTCATGGCTGCCTCGCCCCGAAGGTCACGCTTGCGGGTGCTTGCCCAGATTGCGGGCCAGCATCGCCGCGACGCCGGCCGCCGCGCCGAAAATCGCGGCGAGCAGGCCCATCGCCTCGATGGTCGGCCCCTGTCCCTGCGGCAGCCCGACCGGCGGCACGTAGGCGTTCACCGCGGCGGTGGTGAAGCCCACGGCCTTGTCGGAACAACCGGCGACCGGCGGCTTGATCAGGCGGCCGTCGGCCCCGGTCTCGCCCGGCTGGCCGATCGCGCCGTCCTTGATCGCCCGCCACCGGTCGGCGTCGCTGGGCTTGTTCTGCCCCGACGTGGGAACGCTGGCCTCGATCGCCAGGGCGGCCGGGGCGGCGAGCAGAACCGCCGCCAAGACGGCGGCGGCCCGCGAACCGCTTCGAAGCCCGGTCATCACTTGACCCCGGCGTTGCCGGCCTTCCGCTGATAGGCGGTGCCCCAACCCCAGGCGCCCGAGCCGAAGCCGCGCGCCACCACACGCTGGCGATAGACGTCCGACACCTTGTCGGCGTCGCCGGCCAGCAAGGCCTTGGTGGCGCACATCTCGGCGCACAGCGGCAGCTTGCCCTCGGCCAGGCGGTTGCGGCCGTATTTGCGCAACTCGGCGTCCGAGCCGGTCTGCTCGGGGCCGCCCGCGCAGAAGGTGCACTTGTCCATCTTGCCGCGTCCCGAATAGGCGCTGGCCTGCGGGAACTGCGGCGCCCCGAAGGGGCAGGCGTACAGGCAATAGCCGCAGCCGATGCACAGATCCTTGTTGTGCAGAACCACGCCCTGGTCGGTCTGATAGAAGCAGTCGACCGGACAGACCGCCATGCAGGGCGGGTCGGAACAGTGCATGCAGGCGACCGAAAGGGACCGCTCGCCCGGCTTGCCGTCGTTCATGGTGACGACGCGGCGCCGGTTGATGCCCCAAGGGACCTCGTGCTCGTTCTTGCAGGCGGTGACGCAGCCGTTGCACTCGATGCAACGTTCGGCATCGCACAGAAATTTCATGCGGGCCATGAGTGTCGCTCCTTCAGGCCTTCTCGATGCGGCACAGGGTGACCTTGGTTTCCTGCATGCAGGTCACCGGGTCATAGCCGTAGGTGGTGACGGTGTTGGCGCTTTCGCCCAACACGTAGGGCGCGGTGCCTTCCGGGTATTTCCCCTTCAGGCTCTCGCCCATCCAGTGACCGGCGAAATGGAAGGGCATGAAGGCCACGCCGGCCGCCACGCGCTCGGTGATCAGCGCCTTGACCCTGACCTTGCCGCCCTCGGGGCCGACCACCCAGATCTGCTCGCCGTCGCGCACCCCGGCATTGCCGGCGTCGCGCGGATTGACCTCGCAGAACATGTCCTGGGCCAGTTCGGCCAGCCAGGGATTCGAGCGGGTCTCTTCGCCGCCGCCTTCATATTCGACGATGCGGCCCGAGGTGAGGATGATCGGGAACTGCGCCGAGACGTCCTTGTCCTGCACGCTTTTGTAAAGCATGGGCAGGCGGAAGTCCTTGCCGTCGGCCCAGGTCGGATACTTGCCGACCAGATCGCGGCGGTTGGTGTAAAGCGGCTCGCGATGCAGCGGCACCGGGTCGGGGAAGTTCCACGCCACGGCGCGGGCCTTGGCGTTGCCGAACGGCGCCAGGCCATGCGACACGGCCACCCGGACGATGCCGCCCGAGAAGTCGGTGTGCCACGCCACCTCGTCGATCTTCGCACCGCCGATCGTGGCGATCACCGCCATCTCGGCCTCGGTCAGTTCCTTGTCCCAGCCGAACTTCTTCAACAGGCCCAGGGTGACGGCGGGATGGCCGTCCTTGATGTCCGAGCCGGCCGGATAGGATTCCTCGGCCAGCAGGTTCTCGCCGTTGCGCTCGACGCCGAACAGGGCGCGGAAGCACAGGCCGCCATCCTTGACCGGCTTCGAGGTGTCATAGAGGTTGGGCGTGCCGGGATGCTTGAGCGACGCGCCATTGCCCCAGCAGGGCCAGGGCAGGCCGTAATATTCGCCGTCGCACGGTCCGCCCTGCGCCTTCAAGCTGACCGGGTCGAAGGTCGCCTGATGCTTCAGGTGCAGCTTCAGGCGCTCGGGCGTGATGCCCGAATAGCCGATGGTCAGCACACCCTTGTTGATCTCGCGCAGGATGTCTTCGACCACCGGGACGGTGCCTTGCACCGGGATGTTCTTGAACATCTCGGGGGCGAAGCCGAACTTCTGCGCGAAGAGATACATGATCTCGTGGTCGGGCTTGCACTCGAACAGCGGCTTGACGACCTGCTCGCTCCACTGGACCGAGCGGTTCGAGGCGGTGCGCGAGCCGTCGACCTCGTATTGGGTGGCGGCCGGCAGCAGATAGACGCCGTCCTTGCGGTCGCTCAACACCGCCGACAGGGTGGGGTAGGGATCGACCACCACCATCAGGTCCAGCTTCTCCATCGCCCGCTTCATGTCGGGCAGACGGGTCTGCGAGTTGGGCGCGTGGCCCCAGAACACCATGGCGCGGACATTGTCGGCCTGGGCCAGATTCTCCTTGGTCTCAAGCACGCCGTCGAACCAGCGCGAGACCGGGATGCCCTTGGCCTCCATCATCTTCTTGTCGACGAAGCGGGCGACCAGCGAGTCGTAGGGCACGTCCCAGACGCGCGCCCAATGCTTCCACGCCCCCTCGATGATGCCGTAATAGCCGGGCAGCGAGGCCACATCGAGCCCCATGTCCGAGGCGCCCTGGACATTGTCGTGGCCGCGGAAGATGTTGGTGCCGCCGCCCGAGACGCCCATGTTGCCAAGCGCCAATTGCAGCACGCAGTAGATGCGCGTGTTGTTGTTGCCGACATGGTGCTGGGTGCCGCCCATGCACCACACGACGGTGCCCGGCCGGTTTTCGGCCAATTGGCGGGCGACGCGGTGGACCTGGGTGCCGGGCACCCCGGTGACGCGCTCGACCTCTTCCGGGGTCCATTTGCGGACCTCTTCGCGGATCTGGTTCATGCCCCAGACGCGCTTCTTGATGAAGTCCTTGTCTTCCCAGCCGTTCTCGAAGATGTGCCACAACAGGCCGTAGATCAGCGGAACGTCGGTGCCCGGCCGGAAGCGGACATATTCGTCGGCATGCGCCGCCGTGCGGGTGAAGCGCGGGTCGCAGACGATCAAGGGCGCGTTGTTCTGCTCCTTGGCCTTCAGGATGTGCATCATCGCCACCGGATGGGCCTCGGCGGCGTTCGAGCCGATCATGAAGATGGCGCGCGAATTCAGGATGTCGTTGTAGCTGTTGGTCATCGCGCCGTAGCCCCAGGTCTGGGCGACGCCGGCGACGGTGGTCGAGTGGCAGATGCGGGCCTGGTGGTCGACGTTGTTCGAACCCCAGAACGCCGCGAACTTGCGCAGCAGGTAGGCCTGCTCGTTCGAGAACTTCGCCGAGCCCAGCCAATAGACCGAATCAGGCCCCGACTGCTGGCGGATTTGCAGCATCTTGTCGCCGATCTGGCCGATCGCCTCGTCCCACGAGACGCGCTTCCACTGGCCGCCTTCCAGCTTCATCGGGTATTTGAGCCGCTTGGCGCCGTGCGCGTGTTCGCGCACCGAGGCGCCCTTGGCGCAATGTCCGCCCAGATTGATCGGGCTGTCGAAGGCCGGCTCCTGGCCGATCCACACGCCGTTCTGGACCTCGGCGACCACGGTGCAGCCGACCGAGCAATGGGTGCAGATCGACAGCTTCTTGACGATCTCGCCGCCCGCGGCGGGCGCCGCCTCGGCCGGACGGACCATGGCCGGCTGCAAGGCCGCCATGCCCAACGCGGCGCCGGCCCCCAGGCCCGACCGCTTGAGGAAGGTGCGCCGATCGAGCATCCCCGCGCTGACGCCCGGAAGCGCCCCGGTCATGCGGGACGCGCGCGACGCCCCCTCGCTCTTCTTGATGAGCATGGCCCCAAACCTCCTAGAAACGCGCCAGTGTGGCGTAGTAGCGCTTGACGTGTTCGGTCTCGGCGTAACCGCCGTCCTTCGGCCGCTCGGCCGCGATGGCGTCGGGTCCGATCGCCGCGGCGGCGATGGTCGCCACTCCGGCGGCCCCGGCGCCCAGGCCGGCCCGACGCAGGAATTCGCGGCGGCCCAGACCTCGCTTCGTCTCGTTGTCGTCCATCTGTGAGCCCCCTGTTGTTTTGTTCGTGCGCCGCGATCAGGCCAGCGTGAACGCCTCGGCTTCGATCGCGATGAAAACCCGGCCCAACGCGCCGACCCGTTTGTAGAAATCCGCCGACCGCGCCGTTTCAAGATCGGCGAAGAAGTGCTGCATCCAACTGCCGAGATGGGCCGAGAACATCGCCCGTTGCTCGTCGAGCCCCGGCCCGCCGCCGAAGGCGCCGACGATCAGGCCGGCCATCACCTCGCACAGCGCCGCGACATGATCCTCGGGCTCGGGATTGTTTTCGGCGCTGGCCACTTCCAGGCGCGCCAGATCGCCGCGCAAGAGGGCCAGCGGCTTGTCGTGCAGGAATCCGCTAAGATAATGCGAGCCGTAGGGCAGCAACTCGCCCTCGCCCAGCCCGATGAACAACACGTCGAATTCGGTCGACACGGCCTCGGGCGTGGTGGCCCGCGCGGCCTGCGCCAATCCGCCGAGGGCGGTGCCCAATGGCGAAGCATCGCCGTCCAGCGAGGCGAGATGGGCAAGCAGTTCGGCGCTCGGCGGACGGGCCAGCAGATGGGCGAGCAGCAGATAGAATTCGGCCCGCAGGCGCTCTTCCCCAACCACCGGGGAAACGGGCGCGGTGCTCCAGTCGCCCTCGCGGGACGCCAATGCCGCCATATGGATGTCGCTCCCTGCGTTTTATCTTTGGTCGGGTAGGTTCCCGACCCGATGACCCTACCTTCCTGATGGGATAGGGTCAACGCGAGGGGGGCGGATTTCCGACTAAAGGAGGATCGGGCTGGTCCGCCGCCAGCGTTTCCAACCTCTCGGCGCCCTCGACCAGCACTTGGGCGACGGCGGCGACGGTGGCGGCGGTGCAATCGACCAGATTGTGGAGATCGAGCGGATCGACCGCCGCCATGCCGGGATCGGTGCGCCACATGGC
>JADGAL010000123.1 GCA_015232025.1 Alphaproteobacteria bacterium | reverse complement strand
TCCGCATCCAGATCGCAGTCGCGCTGATCGCCTTCCTGCTGTTGCGCATGGCGCAGGCAACCCAAACGGCCGTCCAAAGCCCTCTTGCCTTCGCTCGCTTGGTTCGCGTCAACCTGATGCACCGTCGACGCATCGATCATCTGCGGAACCCTCCGCCACCACTACGGCCAGCCAACTCCGACCAACTCCAATTCATCTGGGCCGTACCATGAAGCAAGCATCGTGCCGGACAGCCGTGTGTCAAGCACGGGCATGACGGCGAAGGGTCGGCGCAAAAGGTTCAACGCCACGCCGGGTCGGCGAATCCCAGCCGCCCGGCGATTATGGCCGTGCTGATCGTGGCGATCTTATCGAACCAAACAATGGATGCCGTCTTCAAGCCAGTTCCCGAAGTTGCCGCTATCGGAACCCCATCCGGTTCGTCGCGAGGAACGGACGTGATGTAGGCCACGACCAACTCCGACCGGCGGTCGTTATCTGGGATCGTCATACCCGATAACGTTCCGCCAAATCGGCGTCACTGTAGAGGTCGGGTTCCTCCGCCAACCAGTCGAAGGCGCCACCGGACGCGTTCATCGCCGTAATGGGCAGCTCGTCCTCGATGCTCTCGATCACCACCCGAAGCCGCTGGCCCGGACGAATCCCAAGGCGCCGCAGTTCCTCGGCCAGCTTTCCCGCTTCGATGTCGTTCAGAACCCGTCGCATGGACGAATAATGGCACGGAAGCGGTCGCCTTTCCAGTGGCGGGCGGCACATGCGCGGGCGTGAAACTTGACCGGCCCGAGCCGTCTCCCACCTTCACCCTGCGCGACGCCATGAAGGCATCCGGCGTGAGCTTCCAGGCGATCGGCACCGCCGTCGCCCGGCTGGAGGCCGAAGGAATCGTCGGGCGAGTCGACGACGCCGCCCGCAATCGCGTGTTCTCGGCGCCCGAGGTCATCGGCCTGTTCGCGCCGCCACCGCCTTGGTCAGAAGATCAGCGCGAGAAGCCCGATCACCACCAGCAGGCCGATCAGAAAGATCACTCCGATGGTTCCGCCTAGGAACTTCAGCATGTCCGCCACCCTCCTTTCACGGGGCCGTTTCATTGGCTAACACCCCGGACGCCATCCGGTTCGGCGGAGATCGTTCGCTTGACCGGGCGTCCGACCCTGACCCGGTCGGATAGCGCCGCATGGTTCGTTGCGGCTGGCGCGGATGACGGCGCATCATCCGCCGCATGCTGGCCGAGGGGTTCAGAAAGAATTTCTGGTTCTTGTCCCTCGCCAAGGGGGTCGGCGCGCTTTTGGGCGCGTTCGTGTTCATGTTCTTGGCGAGTTGGCTGGGGGCCGGCGTGGCGACCGACGCCTTCTTCCTGGTGCGGCGCTTCGCCACCGGGCTGACCTCGTCGATCGTGCGCGCCTCGAACCTGTTGCTGGTGCCGTCGCTGGTCGCGGCGCTGGTCGCCACCGAGGCCGGGCGGCCCACCTTGGGGCCGGTGCGCACCATGGTGGTGGTGTCGCTGGCCGGCTGGCTGTCGGCGACCGCCATGGCGACATGGTCCGAGCCTTTGGTGCGCCTGCTGGCGCCGGGCTTTCCCGACGAGACGGTCGGGTTGGCCGCGCATCTGCTGCGCATCATGGCCTTTCTGGTCCCCCTGACCATCATGGCGTCGATCGCCGCCAGCCACATGAACGCGGCCAGGCGTTTCGCCTTGGCCGAATATGCCGGACAACTGCCGCGCATCGCCCTGCTGACCACCGTTCTGCTGCTGCCGGTGGCGGGAGTCGACGCGTTGGCCTGGGCGATGCTGACCGGCTCGGCCGCCTATCTGGCGGTGCTGCTGCCGCCGGTCCTTTCGATGCTGCGCGAGCGGGCGCGACGCGGCGCGGCGCTGGCCGCCGAGGGAGACTCGCCACCGGCCGACACCGGGCCGGGCATCGGCCGCCGCTTGAGCGTGGTCGGGCTGACCCAGGTCGAGGTGCAGGGCGTGGCGTGGATCGACGCCGCCTTCGCCTCGCTGATCGGCATCGGCGCGGTGTCGATGCTGGAATACGCCCAGCGTCTGGTGGGCCTGCTGCCCAGCTTGCTGAGCACCAGCCTGATCTCGATCGCCTATACCGAAATGTCCTACGCCGCCGCCCATGCCGACCGCGACCTGTTCCGGCGCAGCACCACGCGGATCATGCGCGCCAATCTGTTCCTGATCCTGCCGGTGGCGGTGGCGGCCACCGTCGGCGCCGATCTGCTGGTCGAGATATTCCTGCATCACGGCCGTTTCAGCGCCGAGGCCGCCGCCCAGACCACCCGGATCGTGCATCTGACCATGCCCTATCTGACCATCAATTCGATCAACGCCGCCGCCATCGCCGCCCTGGTCGCCGACGCCTCGGCCGAGGCGCGGCGCATCCTGCTGACCGCCATCGTGGTCATGCTGGGCGCCCGGCTGGTGATCTTCCTGAGCGTGGTCGGGCCGTTCGGGCTGGCCGGCATCGTGCTGGGATCGGGCGCCGCGCTGGCCTTGGGCTCGTTCGTGATGTTCACCCAGTTGAGCCGCCATTGCGGCGGACTGCTCGATCGCTCGGACCGGCGGGCCTTGGTGGTCATGCTGCTGGCCGCCGGACTGGCCGCCCTGGCCATGCAGGGCGCCCGCATGTTGGTCGGCCAGTCCTGGGAAGGCCCGTGGGCCGGCGATCTGGCCAGCCTCGCCCTGTGCGGCGCGGCGGCCGGGGTGGTCTATCTTGGGGTGTGCGGGCTGGCCGGCCTGTCCGAGGTCGATCTGATCGCCGCCCGCCTGCGCCGCCGCGTCAAGCGTCAGGCGTCGGCCTCGATCCCGCCGCGCGCCGAGACCGACACCGTGCCGCCGCCCAGATAACGCAGCACGATGCAGGTCAGGTCGTCCGAGGGCGGCGCCTCGCCGACGAATTCGGCGACGTCGGCGACCAGCCCGTCCAGGATGTCGCCCACCGGCTTGCCGGCGTGGCGCCCCACCGAGTCCAGCACGCGCTGATCGGTGAATTCCTGATCGCCCTCGTTCATCGCCTCGGACACGCCGTCGGTGTAAAGCACCAGCGTGTCGCCCTCGGCCAGGGTCATGCGGTCCTCGCGGAACGACAGGCCGTCCATCACGCCCAACGCCATGCCCCGGCTGCACGGGATGCGCGCGATGCCCGCCCGGCCGACATGGACCGGCGGCAGATGCCCGGCGTTGACATAGCGGAAATCGCCGGTGCGAATGTTGAGCAGCCCATAGAACACCGTGATGAACAGCTCTTGCGGGTTCTGCGAGACGATCTCGTCATTGGCGGACGGCACGCATTCGGCCGGCGCCGGAGTCATGATGGCGCGGGCGCGCAGCACGGTGCGCGACACCGCCATGAACAGGGCGGCCGGAATGCCCTTGCCCGAGACGTCGGCGATCAGCACCGCCATGTGCTCCTCGTCGACCATGAAGAAGTCGTAGAAGTCGCCGCCGACATGGCGCGCCGCCGTCATCACCGCCTTGCCGGACAGGCTGGCGCGGTCGGGGAACACCTGCGGCAAAATCGCCTGCTGCAGGGCGCGCGCCGCGTCGAGATCGGCCTGGATGGCGTTTACCGCCTGGGTGAGTTGGCTGTTGCGCTCGGCCAATTCGGCGGTGCGCAGGGCGACCAGACGGTCGAGTTCCTCCTCGCGGGCCAGCACCTGCTCGGCCATTTTGGTGAAGTCGCGGGCCAGCCCGCCGATCTCGTCGGCGCGCCCGCCCACCGAAGCCAGCATGGCGGCCCGGAAGCTGCGGTCGTGGACGGCGCGGGCGGCGTCGGCGATGGCCAGGATCGGCCCGGAAATGCGCCCCGAGACCAGCCGCGCGGCAACCGCCCCGAAAGCCAGCAGCAGCGCCGCCAATCCCACCGAGATGGCGATGTTGCGATGCGCCGCCGCCTCGGCCGCGGCGGTCGAGAAGCGCACCAAAACCGTGCCGATCGGCAGCCGGTCGGCGTCGAGCAGCGGCGAGACCACGCTGGTGGCGCCCTTGGCGGCGACCGTCTTCGTCCGGCCCGACTGGATGGCCTCGCGCACCCCCGCCAGTTCCGCCGGGGTGGGCGAGGCGTGGCCGCCCAGATTGGTGCCGGCCAACACCGCCTCGGCCTCGGAGAAGATCCACACCGCCTGGATGTCGGCCTGACCGACCATGGTTTCGATGGTGCGGCTGGGGCCGATGCGGCGGCGCAGATCGTCGCTGACCCCCAGGTTCTGGCCGACCACCACCAGATGCCCGTCGCCCAGGCGCACCGCCGCGAAAGCCATCGGCTTCGAATAATCGGGCAGTTCGAGCGGCACCTTGCTTTCGGCCCAGCGGCGGCCCTGGGCCACCGCCTCGAAGGCGTGGGCCAGGGAGTCATCGCGCTGACCGGGGTTTGGCGGATCGTATTGCGCGTTGGTGCCGTAGACCACCAGGCCATCCGGCTTCAGCACCCAAATCTCGTCCAGCGCCGTGCGGGCCGCCGCCTCGGCGAGGCGCAGGTTGATCTCGTAATCGGAAATCCCGCCCTGGCGCGCCGCGTCGACCATCATGCCGGCCAGGGTGGCCTCGGCGATCATCTGCCGGCCGACCTCCTGGGTGACGATGCCGGGGATCAGCGCGGCCAAGCTGGCGCCGTCGGCCAGCAATCCGGCGATCGCCCGGCTGTCGGAATCGGCCCGCGAGGTCAAGGCGCGGTCGCCAAGCCAAATCAGGCTGGCCGCCACGCTGAGCGCCGTCACCGACAGCAGGGCGACGATCAGCAGGGTGATGCGGTGGCTAAGGCGCATCTCAATTCATCCAGAAGGCGGCGTTCCGCAAGCGGCCGATCACCTCTTGATCGAGCGGCACCGGCATCTCCGAGCCCGGCCCGAACCAGTCGTTGTAGATCTCGACATAGCGGCCGGCGTAAGCCTCGGCGCCGTCCAGGCTTTTGGCGATCGCCGCGTCGACCACCGCCCGCCAGCGCGTATCGTCATGCGGCAACATGCAGGCGATCGGCTCGTACAGCAGCGCGTCGTCGCGCGGCAGCAGCAGCAGATCGCCCTTGCGGCTGGATTTGTCGATCAGGCTGCGCAGCACGATGCCCAGATTGGCGAGGCCATCGATCTCGCCCGCCTCGAACAGGCGCATGCCGGTGGTCATGTCGGGCACCTCGACGATCTCGGCGGTGGGCACCGCCTTCATCACCGCCAGCTTCTCGGTGGCGCCGGCCACCACACCGATCTTGCGACCGGCCAGCGAGTCGAGCTTTTGCCCCAGCTTGCGCGAGGCCAGCACGCGCGCCCCGTTGACGTAGAACGGAATCGAGAACTCGACCGCCTCCTGTCGCGCCCAGGTCGGGCCGGTGATGCCGCATTCGATGGCGATCTCGCGCCGCTGGACCATGCCGATGCGGGTCTGCGGGGTGACCGCCTTCAGCTCCAACTCGACCGGACGGCCCAGGCGGGTCGAGAGTTCGCGGGCGATCTCCTTCAGGATGTCGACCGAGAAGCCGGCGAACTGGCCCGCCTCGTCGCGCCAGGCGAAGGGCCGCGAGTCCGGTCGGGTGCCGGCGACCAGCCGCCCGGTCTCCTTGATCTCGTCAAGCACGCTGGCCGCCTGAACCGGCGACGCCAAAAGAGCCAGCGCGCCGAACAGGGCGCCTATGACGCGATCCTTCATGTCGTCTTTTCCCCCACCCGCTCGGCCTGCCGCCCCGTCGCCTCGACCGCCCGCGCGGCGAGGCGCCGCTTGAAGCGCTGCGACAAGGTGATCAGCGGCAGGCAAACCACCGTGAACCATGCGCCGGCGTAAAGATACACCCACACCATCATGCCCGTATCGTCGAGCGCCGCAATCACCGCGTTGGACCGCGAGACGATCTCGTCGACGCCCACCACCGAGCCGGTCGTCGAGGCCAGCGCGGTCATCAGCGAATAGGTCGTCCAGGCCGGCACGAAGATCAGCGCCGCCGCGTGGTGGCGAGCCCGCCAAGCCAGCAGCGCCGCCGTGAAATTGTCCGAGACGAAACCGGCCACCGCCACCCCCAGCGCCAGCGACACCTTGATCCAGGCGGGAAACGCATAGACCGTGCCGGCGATCTCGATCTCGACCGGGAACAGGAAGGCGAAATAGAACAGCAGCACGAAGGTCGGCAGGGTGCGCGCCGCCGCCGTCAGCCCCAGGGCGATCCGCTGGAGAAGCCTGCGCCGCGAGGTCCGCATCACCGCCAGCAGCACCCCCGCCGCCGTGCCGATGCCCACGCTGGCCAGCGAAATCAGGATGTTCCACAGGAACCCGCCCGCCAGATAGGGCGTCCACTTCCACAGCGCCGTGACGATCTCAACCGGCGACACGGTGCATTCCCTTCTTCAGCACGGCGAACAGCTTCATCATGATCAGGATGATCACGACATAGACCACCATCAGAAGATTCATCATGACGTCGGCGTTGCCGTGCTCGCTGCTGATTCCGGCGGCGGCGTTGATCACCTCGGGCACCGCCACGGTGCTGGCCATGCCGGTCATCCGCACGCCGTTGATGGCGATCGAGACCAGCGGTTCCCAGGCCAGACGGACGGTCTCGACCAGCCCGGCGCGGCCCAGCGGCGAATGGCGTTCGCGCGCCACGTCGGCCGCCTCGGCCAGCACGTTGCCCAGCGCCGCGCCGTTGTAAAGCGCCAGCCCCATCGCGGCGGCGAAGAAGCCGCCGATCTCGAAGCCGTGGTCGGCCGCCACGGCGCCCAGCCAGAAATAGAAGATGTAGATTTGCAGCAAGGGCGGCGTGGTGCGGATCACCGCGATCACCGCCCCGAACGCCTTGGACAACACCGGGACGCGGGCGCCCAACACCGCCCCCACCACCGCCCCGGCCACCAGGGTGCCCAGCACGATGACCGCCACCAGTTGGAGGGTCAGCAGGATGCCGCGCGAAAAGATCCACTGGTCGTAGGGGTCGTAAAGCACGGTGATGTCGAGCTTCACCGCCTCGCGGATTTGCAGCGCCAGTCGATACAGGCCGTTGACGTCGCTGGGCGTCAGCAGGGCGGGATTGCGGCAGGCCGCGTTCCATTCGCCCGAGGGCTGGCGCTGGCACAGCCACGCGCCGGCCGCGTCCTTGCGGCTCCAGTCGTCGCGGGCGTCGGCCAGGAAGCGGGTGGGCGGCACCGCCCATTTGCGCTCCAGCTCAAGCAGAAAGCCCTCGCGGTGCCAGTCGGCGATGGTGTCGCCGACCGCCCGCTCCAGCGCCCCGCCGCGCTCGGAACGCGCCACGGCCGCCGCCCAAGGCGAGGTCAGCACCTGTCCCAACGGCGCCCGATAGCCGGCCAGATCGGGATGTTTCATCTCGTTGGCGATGGCGGTGGCGTCGTACAGCCAGCCGACGCAGGCGCCGTTGCGCAAGGCCAGCAGCGGGTCGCGGGTGCCGTTGTAGACCTTCAGGTCCAGCATGAAGCGCTGGCGCATCGGCTTGTTGTACAAGGCGCCCTGGGTGGCGCAGATCGTCTTGCCGCGCAGATCGGCCCATTCGTCGGCCTCGGTTTCGGGGCGCAGCAGCACGGTGGCGCCCGAGGCGTAATAGGGCGGCTCGACGATGGTGGCGATCTTGCGCCGCTCGGAGGTATCGCCCAGCGTGGCGATCAGCAGGTCGATCTCGCCATCTTCCAGCTTTTGCAGCCGGTTGGCCGAGCTGACCCCCACCAGACGCGCCGAAACCCCCAGGCGCCGCGCGAAATCGGTCGCCATGTCGACCTCGAAGCCGACCAGCCGGCCATCGGAGTCGAGCATCCCGAACGGCGGAAAATCGGTCTTCACGCCGATCACCACGGCGCCGCGCTTTTGGATCAGCTCCATCCGGTCGGCCCAGGCGGGCTGGGCCAAGCCGAACAGCAACAACGCCAGCCACACGAGCCGCGACATCACGCGGCGGGCGCGCAGACGGCCAGGAAATCGTAGGCGCCATGCAGCGGCAGGACGGCGCGCAAGACGTCGTCGAGCACCGCCATGGCGCCCCAATTGGTCACCGCCCGCTCGGGCAGCACGCTTTCCGCCGTCATCCGCAGGACGCGGAAGCCCGCCTCCTCCAGGTCGCGGCGGAACTCGGCCGGGTCGTAGAGATGGATGAACAGCTCGATGATCTTGCCGTCCTGCTCGCGGCCATAAAGCACGTCGCCCGGTTCGAGCCCGCCGGCCGCCACCTCGCCGGCCAGCATGGTCTGTTCGGCATGGAAGCGCCGCGCCCGGTTGCCCACCGTCAGCACCAGCCGCCCATCGGGCTTCATCGCTTGGCGCAGGCGCGCCAGAGTCTCGATCCGCTCGGCCCGGCCGCGGATATGGGTCAGCACGCCGAACAGCAGCAGCGCCACGTCGACCGGCCCCCGAGCGGCGCAAGCCGCCAAGCAGGCGTCGAGATCGCCATCGATCGCCAGCAAGCGCCCCTCGCGGACGAACGGCTCGCACCGCGCCGCCAGATGGGCGATCGCCGTCGGGCTGATGTCATAGCCGATCAGCCGCGCCGCGCTCCGCTCGAGCAGCGGCGCCGCGTAGCGCCCCTCGCCGCACCCGAAATCGAGCACCATTGGGCTCCCCTCGCCCAGCAGATCCTCGACCAGGTTGAGCACCCAGGCGTTGGGACGCGGATAGCGGCTGGCATAGAGCCCGCTGCCGTAATAGACGTCGTAGCTCGCCGATATGTCGGCCTTCGACGGCGTGTGCATGATCCGTGTTCCCCCGTTCCCACCAGCGCAGACCCTCAAGCCTGGAGGGGGCGGTCGTCAAGCGTTTTAGGCGGGAACCAACCGCCGGTCACGGCTGTTCAACTGGCAGTGAACACGGAGGACCGTGATGAACTGGGACCAAGTCAAAGGCAATTGGAACGAGATCAAAGGCAAAGTGAAGGAGCAGTGGGGGGATTTGATCGACGATGAACTCGAGCGCATGGAAGGCAAGCGCGACCAACTGGTCGGCACCATCCAGAAGCGCTACGGCTACACCAAGGAAGAAGCCGAACGGCGCGTGTCGGACTGGGAAACGCGGCACTGATCAGGGCG
>JADGAL010000122.1 GCA_015232025.1 Alphaproteobacteria bacterium | reverse complement strand
TCACCGCCGGCGACACCGTGACCGTGATCAAGGACCTGAAGGTCAAGGGTTCGTCCTTGGTGGTCAAAGGCGGCACCAAGGTCAAAAACATCCGTCTGGTGACCGACGCGGCAGATGGTCACGACATCGCCTGCAAAATCGACGGCATCGGCGCGATGAATCTGAAGTCGGAGTTTGTGAAGAGGGCTTGACCCTTCCCGTCATTGCCGCGAAGGCGCCAATCCATTCGGCTTCGACACTTGGTTTGGCCAAGAGCCGCAACCGGAGTGTGGGGTTGAGAGGCGGAGTCGACCGAGCAGACCGTTATCGAGGGCCGCATCTCTGGTGCCGCGATTCGTTCCCATGGCGTGGGCGGAGATCCACGCCCCCGCTATCCATCGCCTAGCAACTCTTGCGGGCTGGAAACGGTCGGTCGTATGTTGCCCGGAGCGACCGCGTTGGGCCGGGGAGCGAAGGCGTCATTATGGGCGAGAAGGCGGTAATGCGGATCAGGCTGATGTCCCCGCTCGGGCGCTACCCGAATGCGGACGTGAAGATCGGCCAATCGCATATGATTATCCGCAAAGACATCGCATTCACCGCCGTGGTCGTCATGCCGAGTGCGACACATGGCTTCGGTGTCGAACATTATTCGGAAATAGAGATTCTAGCGGCGGAGGAGATCCGCTTTCTTGGCGCGTTGACGCTGTCGCTGCACGCGGAGAAGGGGATGGTGTATGCCTACCCGCTTCCGCTCGAGAAGAACCTGCCCTTAGCGCGCCCAGAAGAGCCGACCAAGCTATGGGACGCACAATCACTCCTTATCGAGGCAAGAGCCCTTGCCGACGCGGTGCCGGAGAGGTGGAGGACGCATGGAGCAATCCTGCCGCCGCGAATGGGCGGTCCGCCGTATATGATCCATGGGGCGGACCTTGACCTCGACGTCTTCGCTCTGCTGCACCGTGACGTCGAGCTCACGAACTGGCTTGCGCTACGAGGCTTGGGCACTCTGGTTCGCGCAGACATGCTCTTCACCCGGCCGGAACTTGCCGAAGCTGCGCTGATGATGATCTTCGTGGCACTGGAGGCCTCGTTGGGGTTGATCTGGGAGAAATTGAAAAGCGCCGGAAACAGCGCACCAACCGCAATGGATGCAGGGCGCTATCTTGACTCGGTTTTCAACCCGCACCTGGAGACGGGAAAATATTTTGAGTCGTCTTACGAGGATCGCATCAAGATAATGCACCCAGCCAGCCGATTTGGCGTTTTTGCCTTTCCTCCGGCATCATACGACAACTATTACGATCTTCGCCAAGACCTTCATTCGGTGTACGCCCACTTGCTTGTGGGGAAGATTTGGCCCGTGCTTTGACATAGCCGGGCAGCAAGGCTCCGGGGACGACCGACATGGGTGCAAAGCCAACCGACACCCGTCCGCTTTAGGCAGTGCGCAGTCGATCGGCGGTATCGACGCGGCGCGTCAATACCCTCCCCTAGATTAGATGGTGTGGGGCGGGGATCAGGGGCGCTGCGAATTCTCTATTTCTATTCAATACTTCAATGCCCCACCCCCGCCGATTTCGGCAGCGCCACCGTGAAGCGGCTCCCCTGGCCCTCGGTGCTTTCCACCCAGATGCGGCCGCCGTGGTGTTCGGCGATTTTGCGGCAGACGGACAGGCCGATGCCGGTGCCTTCGTAGCGGTCGCCGCTGACCAGACGTTGGAAGATCACGAACACCCGGTCGAAGGCGGCGGGTGGGATGCCGATGCCGTTGTCGGCCACCGACAGCAGCCATTCGGCGCCGTTCTCGGTCCAGTCGACGGTGACGACGGGGGCGCGGCCGGGGGCGCGGTACTTGACCGCGTTGCCGATCAGGTTTTGGAACAGGCGGACCAGTTCGACGCGGTCGCCCGACACCTCGGGCAGGCCGTCGGCCACCTTGACCTCGGCGCCCGCCTCGGCGACCGCGCTGTCCAGCATCAGCAGGCTGTCGGACACCACCTCGGCCAGCGCCACGGGGGCGAAGGGGCGGTCGCCCCGGCCGATTCTCGAATATTCGAGCAGGCTGAGGATCAGCGCGTCCATCTTGGCGGCGCCGCCGCGGACATAGCCCATGAAGGTCTTGGCCTCGTCGTCGAGGGCGCCCTTCATATGCCGTTCCAGCAAGGTGAGATAGCTGGTGATCATGCGCAGCGGCTGGCGCAGGTCGTGCGAGGCGACATAGGCGAATTGTTCGAGTTCCTGGTTCGAGCGCGACAGCTCGGCGGCCTGGCTTTCAAGAAGCACATGGGCCTCGGCCAAGCTGCGTTCGGCTTGGCGCTTCGCGGTGACGTCCTCCTTGATGCCGATCAGGTGGACGACGCGGTCGTGGTCGTCGAGAATGGGCGCGACGAGGGCCGATTCCCAGTAATGCTCGCCGCTCTTCTTCTTGTTCTTGAACTCGCCCGCCCAGGACCGGCCCGCGTTGACGGTGTCCCACATCTCGGCGTAGACCTCGCGGGGCGTCTCGCCCGAGGCCAGGATGCGGGGGTTTCGCCCCAGCACCTCGTCGCGCGAATAGCCGGTCACCTGAAGAAAGCGCGGATTGACGTATTCCAGGGTGCCGCAGGGATCGGTCACCACCACCGACACCGGGCATTTCTCGACGACCTGGGCCAGCAGTCGCAGGCGGATCGCCATCTCGGCCTCGCGGGTCACGTCGGTGCCGGCGCCGCGATAGCCAAGGAAGCACCCCTGCGCGTCGAACCGCGGCATGCCGCTGATGCTGACCCAGCGCGACTTGTCGGGTGACCGAATCCAGTAGCGGAAATCGCGGAACTTGCGGTGGGCCTTGAGATCGTCCATGTGCGCCTCCCACAGCGAGGCGTCGATCTCGTCCTCGGCCGAGGCGACGTCCCAGCGGCGCTTGCCGATCATCAGGGCCGGCTCGATTCCCAGCACCAGTTCGAAGGACGGCGAGAACCACGCGAAGCGGTGATTGGAATCGGTTTCCCAGAACCAGTCGCTATGGGCTTCCGAGAACTCGCGCAGGCTGGCCTCGCGGTCCGACAATTCCCGCACCACTTCGCGCAGACGGGCGCTCGACGCGCGATTCCTGGCCCGCTCGGCCAAGGCGAAATAGCTGAGCAGGGCGAGGATCAGGGCCAGCCCGGCGGCGCCCACCTCAAGCGTCGCCATGCCGCGCTGGGCGGCGGCCCACCCGCCCGCCGGCAGGGCGGCCAGATGCCAATGCCCATCGGGAATGTCGATCTCCAGCAGCACCGGGGCGCCATCGTCGAAAAGGCCGGGATCGCCAAAGAACACCGCCCCGTCCTTGCCCAGGCCGTCCTTGCCGCGCAGCGCGAAGCGGACGCCGTCGACCTCGGGCGCCAGCCCCGCGTCGGCGAGCAGGCGGTCGAGGTCGATCACCAGGCTCACCACGCCCCAATAGGCGCCGTCGAGAAAGATCGGCGTGCGGCTGATCAGGCCGTGGCCCCCCTGGACCAGGTCGACGGGGCCGGCCAGCACGGTGGTCCCCTTGTCGATGGCCCTTGCCACGGCCGGCCATTGCGCGGGATTGTCGGGATAGTAAAGGCCCAAGACCCCCTCGTTGCCCTGGTGCGGATGGATGTGGATCAGACGGTTGCCGGGCGCCATGCCGACATTGCGCAGCCGCTTGCCATGGGCGAACAGCGCGGCGAGCGCCCGCTCGGCGCCCTCGTCGGTGATCTCGCGCCGCGCCGCGATATAGGCGGCCAAGCCATTCGCCAGATAGATGTCGGCGTTCAGTTCCGATTGCAGGCGCGACACCACCCCGGCGGCCTGCTGCACGACGCGACCGCGCAGGCGTTGCTCGATCTTCTCGCGCTCGACGCCAAGCAGGTACGAGAAGGCCGCCCAGGACAGGGCGAACACCAGGACCGCGGAAAGAAGGCCGACCCAAGGGGCCGCCCCGCCATCCCGTTCAAAGGGGACTCGCATGTTTCGTGTCGCCTCCAACACCGTGCGCTTAGATTATAAACCTTTTGTGATATTCACCCAATGCGACAAGCCTTCCCATCAGCCATGCAAATGATGCGTGGACGGCGAGCGCGGGATAGCATGGAGCGGTTCGCCATCGACCCGGAGCCCGCCCGTGACCGCCACCATCCTCATGCCGCGCATCCTGTCCATCGGCGCCGGCGCCAGCCTCGAGGCGGCCGCCGTGCTGGCCCGGCTGGGGCTGTCGCGGCCCCTGGTCGTCACCGATCCTTACTTAAGGCAAAGCGGCATGCTCGACCGCTTCACGGCGGGGCTCGACGCGGCGGGGGTTGGCTGGGGGCTGTTCGCCGAGGTGGTGCCCGACCCCACCACCCAATCGGTCGCCGCCGGCCTGGCCGCCTTGCGCGGCGGCGATTACGACTGCCTGCTGGCGTTCGGCGGCGGCAGTCCGATCGACACCGCCAAGGCGATGGCGGTGCTGGCCAGCCAGGGCGGCCGGATGCGCGACCACAAGGTGCCGGTGGTGGTCGACCGGCCCGCCCTGCCGCTGATCGCCGTGCCGACCACCGCCGGCACCGGCTCGGAGGTGACCCGCTTCACGGTGGTCACCGACACCGAGACCAGCGAGAAGATGCTGTGCGTCGGCACGGCCTTCCTGCCGGCGGCGGCGCTGGTCGATTACGAGTTGACCCTGACCATGTCGGCCCGCCTGACCGCCGACACCGGCATCGACAGCCTGACGCACGCCATCGAATCCTATGTCGGCCGGCGCGCCAACCCGTTCTCGGACGCCATGGCGCTGCGGGCCATGACGCTGATCGCAGCCCACGTGCGCACCGCCTGCCGCCAGCCCGACGACCGGCCGGCGCGCGAGGCGATGATGTTGGGCGCCACCCTGGCCGGCATCGCCTTCTCGAACGCCAGCTTGGCGCTGGTGCATGGCCTAAGCCGGCCGATCGGCGCGTTCTTCCACGTTCCGCACGGCCTTTCCAACGCCATGCTGCTGCCGACCGTGACGGCCTTCTCGGCCCCGGCGGCGCTTGGACGCTACGCCGATTGCGCCCGCGCCATGGGCGTGGCGGCGCCCGCGTCCGCCGACGACGAGGCGGTGGCGGCGCTGCTTGACGAACTGCGCCGGCTGAACGCCGATCTCGACGTGCCGACGCCCTCGGCCTGGGGCATCGCGGCCGACGATTGGTTCGCCACGATCGAGACCATGGCCGACCAGGCGATCGCCTCGGGCTCGCCGTCCAACAACCCGCGGGTGCCCAGCCGGGACGAGATCCTGTCGCTGTACCGCGCGGTGTGGGAGTCCTAAAAACGGATGGTGTATTGGGCGCCGATCAGGTCGACATGGTTGTCATACTCGCCGATCAGCCGGCCGGCCATCGGGTCGTCTTGGTCGATGCGGGCCGAGCCGCCGAAGATGTGGCCATAGCTCAGGCTGAGACGGTGGCCCGGCGCGGGCGCGTAGCCCACGCCGCCGGTCACCCAGACGCGGTCGGAATCGGGGATGCGGGGGGTGCGGAATTCGTCCTCGACGGGCGCGACGTCGTAGGCGGCGCCGACTTGCAGGGTCAGCCGCTCGCCGGGTTTCCAGGTGGCGCCCAGCGCCCCGAACCAGGTGTCGTTCCAGTTCTGCGGCCGCACGATGGCGGGCCGATCATCGTCGAACTCCAGGCGCAGGGTGCGAAACACCGACCAGCCGGTTCTCGACAGGTCGGCCATCACCGCCCATTGGGGCGTGATCTCGTGATAGACGCCCAGCGTCGCCGTGTCGGGCAGGGTGAGCACGCTCGTGGCGCCGCTGGCCAGGAAGGCCGGATTGGCGGCCAGCGCCAGGGGAACGCCCTCGAACGCGGCGTCGCCGCGGATATCGTGGCGCATCCTCGACCGATAGGCGAAGCCGGCCCGCGTCGAGGGGGTGAATTCGACCAACGCGCTGGCGGTCCAGCCCAATGCCCAATCGTCGCCGGTCACCCGGAACAATCCGTCGCCGGCGCCGAAATCGACGGCGTTGGTCAACAGGATGTCGACCCACTCGATTTGCGGGCCGGCCGCCACCGACAGCCGGCGGTTCACCCGATAGGCCACCGAGGGGCCGAGATTGACGGTGGTCAACGCGCTGTCCAGCGCGTGGTAGCGGCCGACCCAGTCCTCGTCGTAGTCCGAGCGCATCCCGAACGGCGCGGTCAGGGCGAGGCCCACCCGCCAGTCGTCGGCCGGGTCCCACATCAGATAGGCGGCGCCGACCAGCACGCCCAGCGGGTGGTCGCCGCCGTCCGAACCTGGCGTTTCGACGCCGCGCACGGTGTTGGCGCCGCGGAATCGCGAGGACGGCATGACCCAGGCGGCGCTGGTCCCGGCCTGATCGCCGTGCAGGCGGGTCATTCCGGCCGGATTGTGGAACAGGGTGTCGACGTCGAACGCCTTGGCCGTCGAGCCGGCATAGGCGTTGCCCAGCCCTTCGCCACTCTCTTCGCGCAACTGGAAGCCCGAGGCGCGCGCCGCGCCATCGGCGAAGGCGAGTGTCACGGCCAGGAGCGCAAGCGGGATGCGATGCATGCCCCCGATTTCGGGTGGCCACGAGAAGGGTCAATCCGGACTCGCCGGAAGGGCCTCGTCATGGAATCTTCGTATCCTCGTCTTCGCCGATCAGGCGCTTCAGGACGAAGGCCAGGTCGTGCGGGGTCACCGGCTTGTGCAGCACCAGCGCGCCCAGCGACTCGGCGTCCTTGACGCATTCGTCGCCGGTTTCGCCGGTCAGCACGACGCAGGGAATGTCCTCGCCGCAGCAGGCGCGGACGCCCCTGATCGCGTCGGTGCCGACCAGGCCGTTGCGCAGCCGGTAATCGGCGATGATCAAGTGCGGCGGGGCGCGGGACCGCAACCGACCCACGGCGTCGTCCTTCGAGCCGGCCATGATCACCCGATAGCCCCATTGCTCCAGAAGGGTGCTCAGGGCCAGCAGCACCATGGGGTCGTCATCGACCACCACCACCTGACGGCCCCGCGAGCCCTCCAACGGGGGAATCTCGGCGGGCGGTTCGGCGGCGACGACGGCCTCGGCGGCCAGCGGAACCGCGATCGAAAAGGTCGAGCCGACGCCCGGCCGCGAGCGGACCTCGACGGGGTGGTCGAGCGCCGCCGAAAGGCGCTGCACGATCGCCAAGCCCAACCCCAGGCCGCGCGCCTTGTCGCGCTCGGGGTTGCCGACCTGGTGGAACTCCTCGAAGATCAGCTTGAGCTGGTCGGGGGCGATGCCGATGCCGGTGTCCTGGACCTCGATCACCACGGTGTCGCCCGCCACATGGGTGGACAGGACGATGCGGCCCCGCTCGGTGTAGCGCAGGGCGTTCTCGACCAGATTGCGGACCATGCGACCCAGCATGGTCTTGTCGCTGCGCACCACCAGTCGCCCCGAGGCGCCACGGCGAAGGTCGACCCCCTTGCTGGCGGCGATGCGGCGATAGGCGACCACGATGTCGTCCAGCATGGGGCGCAGCGGAAAGGTGTCGATGGTCGGCTCGATCAGTTTGACGTCCAGCCGCGACAGGTCCAGCAGGCCGTCCAGCATGCCCTTCATGATGTCCAGACCGCGCTCGATGCGGGTCAGGGCGTCGACGCCTTTCGGGTCGGCGACGAAGCGGTGCAGCGAACTGGCGAACAGGAACATCGATTGCAGCGGCTGGCGCAGGTCGTGGGCGGCGGCGGCCAGGAAACGCGACTTGGCCTGATTGGCCCGCTCGGCCTCGGCGCGCGCCTCCTTCAACTCGGCGTTGGCCGCCTGGAGATCGGCGGTGCGCAGCAAGACCTCCTGCTCGCGGGTGGCCAGCAGCCGCTTGTTCTCCTCGTTGAGGATCAACGAGCGGATCAAGGCCGCGTTCACGTTGTGGGCGATGACGATCATGCTGATCACGTAAATCGCCACCATGCCGCTCAACACCCAGGCGGTGGGGTCGCCCAGGGTGAGCAGCCGCGCCTCGAACGGCACCATGCTGCCCAGCAGAAAGGCGTGGAAGGTGGGAAGATGGGCCGACAGGCTGGCCACCGCGCCGGCCCCCATCCCGCCGATGATGAACGACATCACGAGCAGCGTGAGGGGGGAGCCCAGATCGATGAACAGGAAGGCCGCGCTCCCCCAAAGAAGCCCGGAAATCAGCACGCCCACGGTGTAGCCACGCCCCCAGCGCAGCACATCGGCATCCGACCGCCCCGCGTCGGGGCAGCGCCGCCACAGGACCACGCGGACCAGGGTGACCGCGGCGACCACCGCCGCCCAGCCGACCAGGTCGCGCCGATTGGCCACGTCCCACAGGGCCGCCACCACCAGGACGCCGTTGATCAGATTGGCGGTGAGCACGGCCGGAATGTGCCGGTAAAGCAGGCGGAACAGCTCGGCCCGCACCGGCGGGGGGGACGAAACCATATCCAGGGCACCGACCGACATGCCACCATCGGGCCACGAAACCCATGCGGTGTCGAGAACGCCTTGCGCGTCCCCCCCCATGTGTGTCCGGCTTCTCCCAATCCGTCATGCCCGTGCTTGACCGGATCAAGTCTCTCAGGCTGTGGTCTCGGCCGCGGTTCCGACCCAGGCCGCGAATTCGGCGGCGGGCATCGGCTTGGCGTAGCGGTAGCCCTGGACGATCGCGCAGTCGTAATGTTCCAGCAACGCCTCCTCCTCGCGGGTCTCGACGCCCTCGGCGACGGTCGACATGCCCAGCGCGCCGGCCAAGCCGACGATCGCCGCGACGATGGCGCCGTTGTCGCTGTCGGTGTCGACCCGGCGGACGAAGGACTGGTCGATCTTGATGGTGCCGAGCGGCAGCGATTTCAGGCTGCTTAGCGAGGAATAGCCGGTGCCGAAATCGTCGATCGACACGGTGATGCCGATCTCGCGCAGCCGCAGCAATTGGCGCACCGCGTTGTCGGGGTCGGACATCACGGTGCTTTCGGTCAGTTCGATCTCCAGCCGCGCCGGATCGACCTCGTGGCGGAGCAAGGCGTCCGCGACCCGCTCGGCCAGACCGCCGTCGTGGAACTGGCGGGCCGAGACGTTGATCGCCACCTTCATGGC
>JADGAL010000121.1 GCA_015232025.1 Alphaproteobacteria bacterium | reverse complement strand
CCCCGCCGCTGCCCAACGAGCCGGCGCGAGGCGGCCGGGCGTTTGGCGAGGCCGGCGCATCGCGCGTCACCCTCAACGCCATCGAGGATTGCTGGATCCAGGTCCGCGACGGGGACGGCAAGCTGCTGCTCACCCGCCTGCTGCGCAAGGGCGACAGCTACAGCGTCCCCAATCAGCCGGGCATGAGCCTGATGACCGGCAGCGCGGGCGCGCTGTCGATCAGCGTCGACGGCAAGAAGGCCCCGCCGCTCGGCGCGCTGGGCGAGGTGCGCCGCGACATCAAGCTCGACCCCGACAAGCTGGCGGGCGGCTGAGGGCCGGCGGCCCCGCCTTCCTTGGCTCGTCACACACCTCCCCAAACGTCATGCCCGCGAAAGCGCTAGGGCATGCACACATCTCGGACCTCCAACGTCATACCCGCGAAAGCGGGTATCCATGCCGGCTCATACAACCGCAAAAGTGGCATGCGCTCTTTGATGAAGCGGGCGAAGAGCACCACGATCAGATGGATACCCGCTTTCGCGGGTATAACGGCTAAAATCTTGGATGGCGGCCTGCTAAACCCGCCGATAGCGCCCCGCCTCGTCATGCGCGGCGAGGCCCAGGGCGACCAGGCGTTCGAGGCGCTCGATCCAGGTTTCGGGGGCGCCGCCGCCGCGACGGGCGATGGCCAGCGCCGAGACGAAGTCGCCGTCCAGTTCGGCCAGGGCGCGCAAATCCTTCGCGGTGGCTTGGCTGGGCGCGTTGGCGGTCACCCGCTTGCGCGCCGCCGCCACCATCTCGGGCAGCGGCAATTCCTCGACCTCGATCCGCGTCGGCGTCAGGCCGAGCAGGCGGCGGACGTCGTGCGCCACGTTCTGGGCGGCGCGGTGGTCCGAGGGCGAGCCGGGCAATGGATAGCGATGGGTCGCGCCGTTCTGGGTGAACACCAGCTTGGGATGCTTGCCGCCCATGTCGAAGCGGTAATCGTCGACCTTGGCTTCGGCCATCAGTTTGGCGATGGCGGCGGCGATGGCGCGGTCGATCCTCATGCCCCGTCGACCGGAAGACCGAAGGGACGGTCATGTTGCAGACAGGGGACCTTGCGGCGCGCCAGGGCGACCCGCTCGGTGTCGATCTCGGCCAGGATGATGCCGGGCCGATCGCCGGCATCGGCGACCACCTCGCCCCAGGGATCGACGATCAGGGCGTGACCATAGGTCTGGCGGCCCTCGACATGCTCGCCGCATTGGGCGGGGGCGAACACCCAGCAGCCGGTCTCGATGGCGCGGGCGCGCAGCAGGACGTGCCAATGCGCCCGCCCGGTGGTGCGGGTGAAGGCGGCCGGCACCGCCAGGAAGCTGGCCCCCGCCTGGGCCAACGAGCGGTACAGATGGGGAAAGCGCAGGTCGTAGCAGATCGACAGCCCCAGCCCGCCCCACGGCGTATGCGCCACCACCGCCCGGTCGCCGGGCTGGAACGTCGCCGATTCGCGATAGCTTTCGCCATCGCCCAAATCCACGTCGAACATGTGGATCTTGTCGTAATGGGCGACGACGCGGCCATCGGGGGCGATCAGGTGGCTGCGATTGCACACCATGCCGCCGGAGCCCTTGACGGCCAGGGTTCCCGTATGGAGCCAAATCCCGTGCTCGCGCGCCAAATCGCGGAAGGCGGCCAGCGCCGTGTGGGCGCCTTCCGGCATCGCCTTGCCCTGGATGTTGGCGCGGCCCCACTCCATCATCGAGACGTTCTCGGGCATCAGCACCAGATCGGCGCCGGCCGCCCGCGCCTCGCCGATCAGCGCGGCGGCCGCCTCGATGTTGGGCGCGATCTCGCGGCCGGCGTTGACCTGCAGGCAGGCGGCGGTGAAGACGCTCATGTCGCGCGTTCCAGCATCGGGTCGAGCTTGCCTCGGGCGTCGAGGTCGTGAAGGTCGTCGCAGCCGCCGACATGCTGGCCGTCGATGAAGATTTGCGGCACCGAGGTGCGGCCGTCGGCGCGCCGCGTCATCTCGTCGCGCAAATCGGACCGCCCGCCCACGTCGATTTCGACGAAGGCGACACCTTTCCTTTCCAGCAGCCGCTTGGCGCGGTGGCAGTAGGGGCAGGTCTGGGTGGCGTAGATTTCGACCTTGGACATGAGCCGTCACTCCGAATGCGCAACGCCCTAATATAGTTGCCCCCTTGCGGCTGACCAGGGGGTGTTGCGCAAAATGACACTCGATCCTCTTCCACCTAAGGGTTTTTAGCGCCCCACGCGCGCCACGGTCAGCACGTCGACCGAGGCGGCGCCGGCCTTGCGCAAGGCGCGGGCGCATTCCGAGACGGTGGCCCCGGTGGTCAGCACGTCGTCGATCAGCAGCACGGCGCGGCCCCGGACGAGATCGCCGTTCCGCCCCGGCGCGAAGGCGCCGCGCACGTTCTTGATGCGCTCGACGCGCCCCATGCGGCCTTGGCTGGGCGTGGCGCGGCCCCGCGACAGCGCCTCGGGCGCGAAGGCCACCCCCGACAGGCGCGACAACTCGCGGGCCAGCATGGCCGCCTGATTATAGGTGCGTTGGAACAGCCGCAGCCGGTGCATGGGCACCGGCACGAGGAGATCCGCCTCGGCGAGAAGCTCGGCGCCGGCCCGGCCCATCCAGCGCGCCAGGCCGGGCGCCGCGTCGGTGCGGTCGGCGTGCTTGAAGCGCAGGATCAGGCCGCGACCGGCCTCGTCGTAATCGAACACGGCGCGCGCCCGACGGAAGGGCGGCGGCTCGGCCATGCAGGCGCCGCACAGCGCGCCATCCGGCGCGGGCGTCTCGAACGGCGCGCCGCAGCACGCGCAAAAAGGCGGGCCGAGAAAACGCATGCCGTCCCAACATGGCGGGCACAATCCACCGGGATCGCCCACCGGCTCGCCGCAGGCGAGGCACAAGGGCGGCAGCAAGGCATCGAGAACGATGCGGCCGAGGCGTGTCGCGAGGCGCATGGCCGCGATGATACCCCCCTTTCCGCTTCCCGTCCCCGGCCGTCGCATGCCATATCTCGGGGATGCGCGACGACATTCGAATTTTCGACCGGCGAGTCGTGCGGCTGCACCGCGACCGTGCCGCACGCGACCTGGCCCAACACGACTTCCTGTTCCGCGAGACCGCCGAGCGGCTGGTGGAACGGCTTGACGACGTGCGGCGGCGTTTCCCGGTGGCGCTCGATCTGGGCTGCCACGGCGGCGAGGTGGGACGCGCCCTGAACGGACGCGGCGGCGTCGAGACGCTGGTCCAGGCCGATCTGTCGCCTTCCATGGCGCGTCTGGCCGGCGGCCGGAGCCTCGCCTGCGACGAGGAGATCCTGCCCTTCGCGCCGGCCAGCTTCGATCTGGTGGTCAGCAATCTCAGCCTGCATTGGGTCAACGATCTGCCCGGCGCCCTGGCGCAGATCCGCCGGGCGCTCAAGCCGGACGGGCTGCTGCTGGCCACCATGCTGGGCGGCGAGACGCTCAAGGAACTGCGCCACGCCTGGATGGAGGCGGAACTGGCCGAAGAAGGCGGGGCCGGCCCGCGCGTCTCGCCCTTCGCCGACATCCGCGACGCCGGCGGGCTGTTGCAGCGCGCCGGCTTCGCCCTGCCGGTCGCCGACGCCGACACCATCACGGTCAGCTATCCCGACGCCATGCGGCTGATCGTCGATCTGCGCGGCATGGGCGAGACCAACGCGGTGGCCGACCGCCGCAAGGGCCTGACCCGGCGCGCCACCCTGTTCCACGCGCTGGCCGCCTATCAGCGGGCCTTCGAGGACGACAAGGGGCGCGTTTCCGCCACCTTCCAGACCGTCACCCTGACCGCCTGGGCGCCGCACGACAGCCAGCCGCGCCCGCTGCGGCCGGGCGGCGCCTCGACGCGGCTGTCGGACGCCTTGAATGGTCAACCCCGGCCGATCGACGATTCGCCGCCCTGATCGCGCCCTTGTTCTTGTACCAAGGCTGGAATGCGACCATTTCTCTACTCAACGCGGGGGCGGACGGCGGGAAATCCATCTGCTATATAGGCGTCGGCCGGGCATGAGCGATGAAGGACATGGAACAGGAAGACACCAGCGGCACGATCCGCATTCGACTCCACCGTCCCGAGGATTACCAGGGAATGCGCGCGGCGGGTCGCTTGGCCGCCGAGACGCTGGACTTCATCACCCCGCATGTGGTGTCGGGCGTCGCCACCGGCGAACTTGACCGGCTGTGCCATGACTTCATCGTGGCGCGCGGCGCGATTCCGGCGCCGCTCAACTACCGGGGCTTCCCCAAATCGATCTGCACCTCGGTCAACCATGTGGTCTGCCACGGCATTCCCGGCGAGAAGTGCTTGCGCGACGGCGACATCGTCAACATCGACGTGACGGTGATCCTGGACGGCTGGCACGGCGACACCAGCCGGATGTATCTGGTCGGCGACGTCGGCGTGAAGGCCCGCAAGCTGGTCGACGTCACCTATGATTGCCTGATGGCCGGCATCGACGTGGTGCGGCCCGGCGCCACGCTGGGCGACATCGGCCACGCGATCCAAAGCTTGGCCGAGGCGCACCGCTTCAGCGTGGTGCGCGACTTCTGCGGCCATGGGCTGGGCCGGGTCTTTCACGAGCCCCCCAACATCATGCATTACGGCAAGGCGGGCCAGGGCGTGGCGTTGCGCGAGGGCATGTTCTTCACGATCGAGCCGATGATCAATGTCGGCCGCTTCGAGACCAAGATGCTGGCCGACGGCTGGACCGCGGTCACCAAGGACAAATCGCTGTCGGCCCAGTTCGAGCACTCGATCGGGGTGACCGCCGACGGCTGCGAGATCTTCACCCTGTCGCCCACCGGCCTTCACCGGCCTCCCTACGCCCAGACGTGAGCGCCGACGCGGACGACGCCAAGCCCCATTATCTGGGGCACCGCCAACGGCTGCGCGAGCGTTTCATGCGGGCCGGCGCCGAGGCTTTGGCCGACTACGAACTGATCGAACTGCTGCTGGGCATGGCCCAGCCGCGCGGCGACATGAAGCCGGTGGCCAAGGCGTTGATCGCCCGCTTCGGCAGCTTCGCCGAGGTCGTCTCGGCCGAGCCCGCCGATCTGGCCGCCATCGCCGGCACCGGGCCGGTGTCGGTGGCGGCGCTGAAGCTGGTCCGCGAGGCGGCCGTGCGGCTGGCGCGCCAACAGGTCTTGGCGCGGCCGGTGCTGTCGTCGTGGGAGGCGCTGCTCGACTATTGCACGGCGGCGATGGCCAATTTGCGCTCCGAGCAATTCCGCCTGCTGTTCCTCGACCGCAAGAACGTGCTGATCGCCGACGAGGTGCAGCAGCGCGGCACCATCGACCAAGCCCCCGTCTATCCCCGCGAAGTCGCCCGCCGCTCGCTGGAACTGCACGCCTCGGCGGTGATCATGGTCCACAACCACCCGACCGGCGACCCCACCCCGTCGAAGGCCGATGGCGACATGACCCGCCAGGTCAGGGAGGCGCTGAAGGCGGTCGGCGTCACCCTGCACGACCATGTGGTGATCGGGCGCGGCAGCTATTGGTCGTTCCGCAGCCAGGGCATGATCTGATCCACCATCGCCGCGAACACCGGCGCCCAGTCGCCCGGCGCCGATTGGCGGAACAGGCGGATGGTCGGATACCAGCGGCTGCCCTCGAAGCCCAGCATCCAACGGCACTCCGGCACCACCTTCATCGCCACCCAGACCGGCCGGGCCAGGGCGCCGGCCAGATGGCCGAGCGAGGTGTCGGGGGTGATCACCAAATCCAGGCATTCCATCACGGCGGCGGTGTCGCGGAAGGCGTCGGGACCGGCGTCGAATTCGGGGCCGAGATCCTGGGCGCCCAGTTCGGGGGGGATGGGCTGGCCCTTCTGCAAAACGATCAGCCGCACGCCCGGCAGACGCCCGATCACGGCGAGGTGCATCGGATCGAAGCTGCGCCCCGCCTCGCCCTCGATCCAGGTCTCGGGGCCGACCTTCCAGGCGACGCCGATCAGCGTCTCGCCGGGTTGGCGGGCGAGCGCCGCCGACCAATGCGCCACCCGCTCGGGGTCGGCGCGGAAATAGGGCACGTCGCCCGGAAAGGCGTGCTGATCGTGGCCGAAGCGCCACGGCACGCTAAGCAGCGGCGCGATGGCGTCCGGGGTCTCGCCGTCCCAGGGCTCCCAGCCCGGCAGTTGCGCCATCAGATGGAGCAACCCCGATGGGCAGGCCAGCAACAGGCGCCGACAGCGCGTCTTGAGCGACGGGACGTAGCGCGACAGTTGGAGAATGTCGCCCAGCCCGCCCTCGGCCAGCAGCAGCAGCGTATCGACCGGCCCGCCGGTCCAGAGCGGGCTGGCCGGCAAGAGGCGCAACTGCTCGCGATAGGCGGGCATCTCAAGGCGCGCCTCGCACAGCGCGAAGCCCACCGTGACGTTTCCGAACAACTGCTCCATCCGCCCCAGCACCATGCGGAAGCGCGGCTCGGCCGGGTCCAGCGCCACGGCGGCGCGCAGGCGCATGCGCGATTCGGGCAAGCGGGCCAATTCCTTGAGCGCCAAGCCCAGGCCGTAATGCGCCTTGGCCTCGGTGGGAACCAGGGCCACCGCCCGCCGATAGGCGCCCTCGGCCTCGTCCAGCCGGCCCAGCGCGCGAAACACCTCGCCGATGTGGCATTGGATCTCGACCTGCGCCGGGACCAGGATCATGGCGCGGCCAAGTCGCGTCAGGGCGTCTTCATGCCGTTCGAGCTGGTGCCACAGCAGACCAAGCAGGTAAAGCGCCTGCACGTCGCCGGGGTCCTTGTCCAGCAGGCGCAGATACAGGACTTCGGCCTCGCCATAGGCGCCATCGCGATGCGAGGCCAGCGCATGACCGAGAAGATCGTCGTCAACCAAGGGTCATCACCTCTTTTGGCCGATCCGCGAATCATCTATGATATCGGCGAATATCGGGGGACGGTACCGATGAATCTCGGACACTCCATCACGCGTGCGCTGGCCCGATGCTCGCGGGGATCGACGGCGACCGAATACACGATCATCGCCGCGTCCATCGCCATGGCGATCATAGCCGCGTTGGAGTTGATCGGCACCGATCTGAATACCGCCCTCAACTCTGTGGCATCCAGCCTTTGAGCACAAAAAGCTGGATTTAAATCGGCAAACCTGCTCTCCTGATGTGGGGAAACAACTTACCGATGCGGGCCAAATCGTGAGCGAGCCATATTTCAACATCGTTCGCCTTGTCGAGCGCTTGCACCGTCATTTCCTTGATGTTCTGCGCACCGAACTGCGACATCTGAACATTGAGGACATCAATGCCGTGCAGGCATTGTTGCTCTACAACATTGGCGAGAACGAGGTGGTGATCCGCGATCTCAAGGACCGCGGCTACTATCACGGCTCGAATGTTTCCTACAATATCAAGAAGCTGACCGAATTCGGCTATCTCGACCAGGAGCGTTGCTCGCACGATCGCCGCTCGGTGCGCCTGCGCCTGACCGATCGCGGCATGCGCCTGTGCACCGCCATCCGCGACTTGCAAGGCCACCTCGCCCACCAGCTTGGCGCCGATTCCGGCGCCCGCGCCGACATGGAGGCGGCCGGCCAGACCATGCTCAAGGTCGAACGCTGCTGGACCGACTTCATGCGCTACGGCCGCGAGGTCTGACGCACCCCCTGCCGCCGCGCTTCAAGAGGCAGGGCGTCGAAGTGCTTCCAGAAGGTTCGGGTGGTCCTGGAAATCAGCGTTCGGGTCGATCCGACGGGTCGTAGGGAAGAACGTCGCCTCGGGCGACCTCTTCCCGCGCCTGGGCGTCCATCGCACCGAGCAAGTTCTGGGACTTGGCGAAGCGCTCGTCCCAGCCGCGTTCGTCCTCCAACTCCTCCAAGCCACCCAGACCAGCTCTTACTCCACCGCGAACGGGTCCTTCCCGTTGACCAGCACGCCGCCGCCCGCCGGCCAGGCGAGTTGGAAGCGGCTGACCGCCCGACCTTCGTCGTCCTGAGTGGGGATGGCCGCCTTGCGCAGCCAGTCGGGGTCGAGCATCGCCAGCGGGCCGTCCTTGATGGCGAGCAGCGCGTCGAGCCCGCGCACCCACAGATCGACCGCGCCGCCCAGGCCCTCGGGGGCGGGCCGCGCGGCGCCGCGCGCCACGATCTCCCAATTCGGCCCGCCGACCTTGAAACGATCGAGGCGTAGCGCCGTCCCCGCCTGGGCCATCGTCGCCAGCAGCGGTCCGGCGTCGGGCTCGTCGGCCCCCGCCGCCAGCGCCCCCATGGCGCTTTGAATGGCGGCGCCGACCAGCGCCGGTATGGGAATGCGATCGATCACCAGCTTGGCCTCGGCGGCGGCCGGCACGGCCGAGTCGCCGCCGCGCGCTCCGGCATGGGAATAGGTCAGCGTGGCGGAGGACAGCGTGGCGCCCAGTTCGGCGCCGGTCAGAGTCAAATCCAGGTGATCGAGCGCCACCTTGCGCCCCTCGGCGACCCCGTCCAACCCTTCGAGGGCCAGCGCCAGGGTGGCCGAATCGAGCAGATCGAAGCCCTCCACGTTGGGCGCCCGCCCCTTGCGCTCGCCCAGCCACAGCATCGCGCCGAACCGTTCGGCGGCGGCCAGATCGGCGTCGTGCAGATCGGCGCGCATCAACACCCGGTCGAGCGTCACCAGCCCGCCCCGCTTGGCCTCGGCGAAACGCAAGCCCCCCAGTTCGGCCACGCTGGCCACGTCGTGGCGTTCGGGGGCGCCGGGACGCGTCGTCTGGGCGAGTCGGATGCGGGCCGCCGCCATTTGCCAGGGCTGCCCGCCATCGCGCAGTTGGACATCCGTCACCAGCAGTTCGACGTCGGCGGGACGGCCCGCCGCGGGCTCCCACACGCCGCTCAACCGGCCCTGGCCGATGGTCAGCGCGACGGATTTGCGCCGCTGCCGGTCCAGCACGGTCATGCGGCCGGGCAGCGCCGCCTCGAAGGCGATGTCCTCGCCCGCCTTCTTCAGGTCGACGCGCAGCGTGCCGACCCGCAGCACGTTGGTCTCGCCAAGCAGTTCCAGGCGCGGCACGGTGACGCGCCACCCGCCCTCGATCGCCGCCACGCCGATCCGGCCGCCGATCTTGTGCCCGTCGAGCAGGCCGCGCACCACGTCG
>JADGAL010000120.1 GCA_015232025.1 Alphaproteobacteria bacterium | reverse complement strand
GGGTCTCGACAAACCGGCCCGCCTTGGCTATATAACCGCCCTCCGCTTGGGGCGCATAGCTCAGTTGGTAGAGCAGCTGACTCTTAATCAGCGGGCCGTAGGTTCGAGTCCTACTGCGCCCACCAAGTTTAGGCCGCCAAGTCAATGACTTGGCGGCCTTCCCTTTTCCGGACATCGTTCCGTTCCGAACCGCGTTCCGGGTCGCGTTCCGAACTTCGTGCCGATTCCGTTCCCCCGGTTCCGTCGTGCCCGAGTTCATGTGGCGAAAACGTGACAGTTCCACTCAACCATGGTAAGCAGCCTTTCGTCGAACCGGATGGCTGTTTTGCGAGGGATGGGTCATGTCGCTGTCGTGGCTCCACATCTCCGATTTCCATTTCACGGGGCCGTCCTACGACCGCGAGGTGGTCTTGCGATCCTTGGTCGAGTCCGTGCGGTGGTTTCGCGACAATGACGGCCGCAAGCCCGACCTGATCTTCGCCACCGGCGACGTGGCCCACTCCGGCAAGGCGAAGGAGTACGCGGCCGCGACGACCTTTTTCGACGCACTGATCGACGCGGCCGGCATCGACAAGCGGCATCTGTTCGTCGTCCCCGGCAACCACGACGTCGACCGGGACGAGGGGTTTGGCCTGGACCGGACCCTGGAAAGCCGGGAGGTGGCCGATAAGTATTTCAATCTGAATTCGCCGACGAAGCACTCGCATAAGGTGCGATCCTTCGCCAACTGGTACAACGCCTACTTCGAGAACCTCCGGCGGTTCCCGGAGAATTCGACTTGCGGTCCCGTCGAACGGGTCGAGGTCAAGGGATGCAAGATCGGCGTTCTGCCGCTCAATAGCGCGCTGTTCTGCTGCGGCGATGACGATCACGAGAAACTATGGCTCGGGCGCCGCCCGCTTGAGGTGGCAGTTGCGGCGCTGTCAGAACACGACACCGATTTGAAGATCGCCCTGGTTCATCACCCCCTCGATTGGCTCCATTGCATCGAGAAGGCCAACATCAAGGCATCACTTTCGAAATCGGTCGACGTCCTCCTGCGCGGCCATCTGCACGACACGGATGTGGAAAGTAGCGTCGGCATCGGCGGTCCGATCATCAACCTGACAGCCGGAGCCGCCTACCAGACACGCAAATATCCGAACCGGGCCATGTACGTCACGCTGGAAGACGGCTGTCTGACCGTGTTTCCGATCCGTTATGTGGATGGCCCGGAAGAAGCCTGGGTGCTGGATACCGCACTGTTTCCGAGGCTCCCCGGGCACGTGAAGACCTTTGAAGTGCCCGGAGGGCGCGGGCGATGCGGCGGAAGTCCGGCGGGAGCGGTGCCACACCGCGGCGGCGATATCGACGAGGCTCCCGCGCCGCCGCCGGTCGAACTCGGCAAAGATGAAAGCGCCGCCGTCCAACAACTGCGGGAGGACGCCCAAGCGCGTTTTGGAAAATTGAAGCAGGCGATTGTCGCCGCTCTCGATGTCGATGATGCAGCATTGAAGGCGCTGGCCGCACTGTTTCCGACGCCGGACAATGAAGACTCGACCACCGTGGTCGAGTGGTTGGTCAGCCTGGATTTTCTGGTGGGCAAGGAGGTCCTGCTCATGGCGCATGCGGCGCTGAAGTCGGCGCGAAATGCCGTCGGCGCCGCCACCATAATCAAGGTGAGCCGCCTTCTCATCCCCTGGCTCTATGTCAGCGGCCACGAAATTGACCCGGTGTGGGAGCGGGTAGTTCCGGGGCAGACCCTGCTGCCAATTCGAGCCGGAAGCGTGACGTTCGCCGAGATCGTCATGGCCGGTCTGGATCGACGGGAGGTGAACTGGGAAACGCTGGCGGATCCGGACGGTTTTCCCGGCGGAGCCCATGCGCGGACGATCCGTCAGCCGGAAGGCGGGATGACCGACACCACCGAGGCCAATCTGCGGGATGATTTGTTCGGGATCGTCAAGGCTCCCTGGGAAGCCGCCTTGTTGGGCGATACGGAAAAGGATGACGCCATTCTCAGGCAGCTCCGCTTTTTCCTGATGCAGGGGATCAGGGTCTACTTGACCTTCCTCGTGCCGAAGAATTCAGCCGCCCGGACTAGGGCTGTGGCTATGCTCGACCGGATCCGGGCACGCTACCCGGTCCTGGCCATCATTGACCTGGATTGGGAGCTTCGCGGCGAACACCAGGACTTTTTCAACGAAATCCGCCATCTGATGCTTTAGGAACGCCATGAGCGACAACCGCCGCATTTCCCTTCCGAAGAGTCCGGACGCCGATATCGAGGTCGTCTTCCCCACCGACGATGTCCAGGCCGATCGGGTTCATCTACTGGGAACGACCGAGATCCACGCCATCAACGCGGCGATCGTCGCCGGGCGACCCTTGCTGGTGCGGGGCGAGCCGGGGACCGGCAAGAGCCAGTTGGCGCGGGCGGCGGCTAGGCAACTCGGACGGGCCTTCGTCCATCACGTCGTCGACTCCCGTTCGGAATCGCGCGACCTTTTGTGGACCTTCGACGCGGTGCGGCGGCTGGCCGACGCGCAACTCGCCGGCTCCCTCGAGGAGGACGCGGAAAAGACGCGGGCCGATCTGGCGGTCGAGAACTATCTCGAGCCCGGTCCGCTGTGGTGGGCGTTCCACTGGGAAAGCGCGGCCGCGCTGGCGGAACGGGTCAAGGCTCCGGTGCCGGCGCAGCGCGACGGCGGCGACTGGAAACTGGGGTGCGTCTTTCTGCTCGACGAGATCGACAAGGCCGAATCCGAGCTCCCGAACGGCCTGCTCGAAGCCCTGGGAGCACGGGAATTCACCCCGTTCGGACGCTCCAAGCCGGTCCGCGCCGAGGGCACGCCGCCATTGGTGGTCATCACCACCAACGAGGAACGGGCGCTGCCGGACGCCTTCCTGCGTCGCTGCCTGGTTCTGCGCCTGGAACTGCCAAAGGATCAGAAGGAGCTTGTCGATCACCTGATCCATCGCGGCAAGGCGCATTTTCCCAGCGCCCCCGACACGATCTTGCGAAAGGCGGCCGAGATGCTGTTCGCCGACCGCAAGGCCGCCATCGGCGCCAACATCTTTCCCCGGCCAGGGCAGGCCGAATATCTCGATCTGCTGCGCGCCGTCCTCGGCTTGGCGGACGACGAGAAGGAGTGGGAGGCGATGCTCGACATCGTCGCCCCGTACACCTTGCGCAAGCACGTCGGCACCGGCCGTTCGGATTGAGGCGGATGCCCGACGCCGGCCCCCACGTCCGCCTCCGAGGCGGCTGCGGTCTGGCCGATCTGGTCCTCGCCCACCAGCAAGGCGGAGAGGATCGGGTGGCCGTGGTGGCGGCGCTTCTCGGCTATGTGCCGACGGTCGAGCGCCAAAAGGACGCTTCGCCCCCCGCGGTCGTCGACGACACCCCCCCGTCCCCCGACGCGCCGCCCGACGAGGACGCCGTCCGGCCGATGGCGGACGCGACCTTCGTGCGGCTGGAACGGTACGAGGCGCGCGCGCCACTCGAACCGGCGCGCTCGGAGCGGCGCAAGGGCTTCGACACCCGGCCGTCCGCGCAGCCGCCGGTGCGGGAGCTCAATCGCTGGAGCAGCCTGGTGCCCCGGATGCGGACCAGCTTCACCGAGATGGCCGAAGGCCGTCTTCCCGACATCGACGCCATGATCCGCCGGCTCGGCCGGGGCCGGATGCTGGATCGGGTGCGGTGCCGCCGCCACCGCCGCTGGGGAAGCTCGGTCCAACTGATCGTCGACCGCGCCGACCGCCTGGTTCCCTTCCAGGACGATTTGGACCGGGCGGCCCGCCGTCTGTCCGCCCTGTTCCCCCGCCACGCGGTCGAGTTCGCCCTGGCCTTCGACGGCTTCGACCAGCCGACCCGGCTCGGTCCCGGTGACGCCTTCGAGGACTACCGCCTTCCCGCGCCCGACGCCCTGGTGGTCGTGCTGGGCGATCTCGGCTGTCTGGCCGGCGATGGCGGGCGGGTGGCGGCGCGCTGGGAAACGCTCGGCCGGCGCCTCGCCGCGCATGGGTGCCGCCGCGTCGCCCTGACTCCCTGCCCGCCGTCGCGTTGGCTGACCGGCGACCTGCCGTCCTGGACCATGGTGGGGTGGGAGGGGCGCGGCCGGGGCGGGGCATCCTTGCCACCCGAGGAACTGCGCGCCAGGGCGGACCGTCTGCTGCGACTGCTGTCGCCGGCCGTCCGAATCGAGCCCGGCCTGTTGCGCGAGGTCCGCCTGCTGCTGGGGGCGGACGCCGACGCCGGCACCGAGGCCGATGTCTGGACCCATCGCGCCCTGGTCGGGCGTTCCAGGGTGGCCGCGACCATCGACCCCGCCGAGGCCATCCGCCTGCGCGAGGCCCTGGTCGCCGAGGCTGACCCCAGCCTGTGGGTGGGACTGGTGGAGGCCCTGCGGCGCTGGCGTGGCGGTCTCGCCCCCGAGATATGGTACGAGGAACTGCTCAACCTGCCGCCCGAATCCCTGCCCCACCTGCCCAATTCGATTCGCGACGGCGATCTCGAGGCGGCACGCCGGTTCTTCAAGGATCTGGCGCCCGAGCTGGAGTGGCGGGACGGCGGTCCGGAATGGTATCGTCGCCTCTCCGAGCGGGCTTGGTCGGCCTATCGACGGCACGCCGACCCCGAATTGCGGGCCGCGCAGGACCGGATGTCCGCCATCGCCCACGCGGTCTTTCCCGACATGCCGCTGCCGCCGGACTTCGACCCGGCGTCGCTTCCGCCTCTCCGCGATCAGCCGATCATGGTGGATCTGCGCCAGCGGGGTTGCGACATCGTCGCCACGATGGCGACGGGAAGCGGCAGCCTCCTAGGCCAAATCCGCAGCCGCACCGAGGTCGTTCAGGTCGGCGATGTCGACGCCTTCTGGAAATCCGGCACCGCGCCCGAATGGGCGACGGACTGGGGGTGGGACGGGTTCGGGGCGTGGGTGACCTTCACCGTGGCGGGCGTCATCCAGCGCATGCGCTGGATCAGGCCGGGCACCTTCCTGATGGGCTCGCCGGAGAGCGAGCCGGCGCGGTGGGATGACGAGGGACCGAGGCACAAGGTGACCCTCACCCAAGGCTTCTGGCTGTTCGACACGCCATGCACCCAGGCCCTGTGGGGGGCGGTGATGGACGACAACCCGAGCAGCTTCCAGTCGCCCGACCGGCCGGTGGAGCAAGTGAGTTGGAACGATGTTCAGCGTTTCGTGACAACGCTCAATGACCGGCTGCCGGGGCTCGATCTCGACCTGCCGACCGAGGCGCAATGGGAATATGCGTGTCGGGCCGGCACCGAGACGGCGCTCTTTACCGGAGGTATCACCATTGTCGACGACAAGGCGATCGAACTCGATGCGGTCGCCTGGTATCAGGGAAACAGCGAAGGCACCCACCCGGTCGGCCGCAAGCTGGCCAATCCCTGGGGCCTGTACGACATGCTCGGCAATGTCCGGGAATGGTGCGCCGACGGGCGACGAGACTATGGAAAGGAGACCGTGACGGATCCGCACGGCCCCCTGGAGGCCGGCGCGGATCGCGTCGTTCGTGGCGGCTCGTGGGGCCTCGGTGCCCGCGGCGTGCGGGCGGCGTACCGCATTTGGCGCCACCCCGATGGCCGGCTCGGCGACCTTGGTTTCCGCTGCGCCCGAGTTCAAGTGAGCCCAGCGGGGGGAGCGGAGCCGGCGGACCCGGCGAGCGGGTGGAGAGCGGAGCGCCACCCGCCGCGGGGGCCGGCGAGCGCAGCGGGGGCGGGCAGGCCGTCGCTTCTCCGCCTCGACCAGGGCGAGGCGGCGGCGCGGTGCCGTTTGCCCCGTATCCCGTCGTTCCAACTTCTCACCGATTGCGAACGGCTGACGTTCTCGCGCATCACCCAGTCCGATTGCGGCTGGGCCGACGCGATCGGCCGCGACCGCTTCGGCCTGTGGGCCGAGATCGTCGTCGGTGACGCCCGCCAGCGCCTGCGCTGGATCCCCCCCGGCCAGTTCCTGATGGGCTCCCCCGAGGACGAGCCGGGCCGCTTCGAGAACGAAGGGCCTCGGCATGGCGTGACGATCAGCCAGGGCTATTGGCTGTTCGACACGCCCTGCACGCAGCGTTTGTGGCAGGCCGTGATGGGCGACAACCCGAGCCGGTTTCGGTCGCCCGACCGGCCGGTGGAGCGAGTGAGTTGGACGGCCGTCGGGGATTTCCTCACGCGCGTCAACGATAAGCACGGCGTCGGCCTCGCTCTTCCCTCCGAGGCGCAGTGGGAGTACGCCTGTCGGGCGGGCACCACCACGGCGCTCCACACCGGCCCGATCGCCATCCTGGGCGCCAACAACGCCCCGGCCCTCGATCCGATCGCCTGGTACGGCGGCAACAGCGGCGTCGATTTCAATCTGCCGGAGGGCCATGACAATAAGGGCTGGCACGACAAGCAGTATCCGCACGAGAAGGCAGGGACGCACCCAGTCCGTCTCAAGCGACCCAACGACTGGGGTCTTCATGATATGCTCGGCAACGTCTGGGAGTGGTGCGCGGACGGACCACGGGAGTACGGGACGGAAGCCACGACGGACCCGCTCGGCTCCCTGGAGGCCGGCGCGGTTCGCGTCATTCGTGGCGGCTCGTGGAGCGACGTCGCCCGCAGCGTGCGGGCAGCGGCCTGCTTTCGGCTCCGCCCCGCTGTCAGGAACGACGGCCTTGGTTTCCGTTGCGCCCGAGTTCAAGGTTGAGCCAGGCGGGAGCGGAGCGGCGGTATTTGGGCGAGGATCTCATGCGACTTCGGTTCTTCACCATCCCGATTTACGGCGGCGACGAGGCGGGGGAGGCTCTCTTGACCATCAGCTTCGGGTACCCCGCGCCATGACCGCCTTGTCGGTCATCGACGACACCGCCTGGCACCCCCTGGTGGACGGCTGCCCGCCGCCCTGGGCCTGCGGCTGGGGCCAGGACCGGCGCGGCGTGTTCGTCGAATTCGGCGTGGACGAGGTCGTCCAGCGCCTGCGCTGGATACCCCCCGGCCGCTTCATGATGGGCTCGCCCGAGGACGAACCGGGACGGTATGACGACGAAGGGCCTCTGCACCAAGTAACCATCGCCTGCGGCTTCTGGCTGTTCGACACCCCCTGCACCCAGGGGCTGTGGCGGGCGGTGATGGGGTACAACCCCAGCCGTTTCAAATCGCCCGACCGTCCCGTCGAGAACGTGAGCTGGAACGACCTCCAGACCTTCCTCGCCCGCATCAACCAGCGCATCCCCGGCCTCGATCTGATCCTTCCCAGCGAAGCGCAATGGGAATACGCCTGCCGCGCCGGTACCGACACGGCGCTTTATACCGGTGCGATCGAAGTCCTGGGCGAACGCAACGCCCCCGCTCTCGACCCGATCGCCTGGTACGCAGGCAACAGCGGCGTCGATTTCGATCTGCCGGAGGGCCAGAACAGCAAGGGCTGGCCCGACAAGCAGTACCCGCACGAGAAGGCCGGCACGCGCCCGGTGGGGCTCAAGCGCCATAATCCCTGGGGTCTTCACGACATGCTGGGCAATGTCTGGGAATGGTGCGCCGACGAGTGGCATGACTCATACGAGGGCGCTCCCACCGACGGCCAGCCTTGGACAGCCTCGACCAACCCCGGCGCGGATCGCGTCATTCGTGGCGGCTCGTGGAGCGACGATGCGCGCGTCGTGCGGGCGGCGTACCGCGGCGGCTACCACTCCGATAACCTGTACGTCGGTCTTGGTTTCCGCTGTGCCCGAGTTCAAGGTTGAGGTGGGCCAGCCCAAGTGCCGGTGGCGTTCATCCCGACTCCGCCGAGCGTAGCGCCCGCCGCTTGCGAGCCGCATTGAGGGCCTGCTGCCGGCTCGGTCTCGTGTAGACCGAGAGGGTCTGGCGGCTGCGGTGACCGGAATGAGACATCAGTTCCTGATCGGTCGCGCCGGCGTCGCCCAGTTCGGTAAGGCCGCCGTGGCGGAAGGCCATGAAGGTCAGTTCCTTTGGCAGCCCGGCCGCGTCGGCGATCTCGCGGAACAGGTGGCGGAAATGGTCCACCTTGTAGGGCAGGAACGCCCTCCGGCGCCGGTCCGCCACGTCGCGCATCACGATCAGCGTGCCCCGGCGGGGCGTGGCGTCCATCCGGGTGATCAGGCCGGGAAAGAGTGCGCCGTGCTCGTCGGACAGTGGAACCCAGACCATCTCCCCCGTCTTGTGCTGACGGACCCGGATTTCGATGCCGGGGCGGTAGTCGGTCCAGGAGATCGTGCCGATCACGTCGCCTTCGCGTTGGCAAAGCTCGAAGGCCAACATGGCGGCGGTTCCCATCGAGGGCCGTCCCATCTCGTCGGACTTCTTGACGAAGCGCTCCATCTCGGCGCGGGACGCCGGACGGGTGTTGCCGCCGGTCTGTTCGAGCCCCATGGTGGAAAACGGATTGCCGTCCACCCAGCCGGCCCGCTTGGCGATGGACCAGGCGCGGCGGGCGGCCCGCATCGCCGCGTTGGCGGTCGCCAGCCGGCGGCGCTTGGTCACTCGGCCCTGATCGTCGCGCTCCTCGACCCATTGCAGGGCCTCGTACAGGCGGTCGACGTGCCGCTCCTTGACGTCCTTGGCGGGCGCCTCGCCGAACTGGAAGCCGGCCTTCGTGACGAAGGCTTCGATCAGGCGGAAGCCCTGAAGGTAGGCCCGCTGGGTGGCCGGCGCGGTCTTGGTGAAACGGGGGTGTTTCTCGACCGCGCGGAACAGCCATGCCACCGAGCCGGGCTTGATCGCCCGCCCGCCGTCTTCGCCCCGTCGCCAAGCGGTCAGTTGCGCGTTGAGGGTCTGGGCCCGACCGACGGCGGCGGGCAGTTCGGTCCCCAACGCCTCGTTGATCAGCGGACAACCCCTGGCCCGGTCCTTCGAGGGCACCTCCCAATAATAGGCGACCCGGCCATCGGCTCGGCGTTTGACGCGCAGATTGGTGATCCTGATGGCGGGCACGGGCGCTTTAGAAGGCATGGTCCAGATCCAGATGTTGGGCGTCGGCGATCCGGCTCAATTGATCAAACGCGTGGTCGATCAGGTGGCGATCCCAGATCACGCGGCGGCCCCGCCGCAGCGGCGGGGGCCACAAGCCGGCCCGAACCTCGGCCCGGAAGGTGTTGACCGACACGCCCAC
>JADGAL010000011.1 GCA_015232025.1 Alphaproteobacteria bacterium | reverse complement strand
CATCAGGTCCACCTCGTCCGCCGTCAGGCCGTAGGCCTGGTTGACGAGGTCGGAGACTTGGCGTTCCAGAGTGTTGGCCTCGGCCAGCAGGGCGCGTGCCGGGGCGATGCCGTCGGTGTGGGCCTGGGTGAGGGCGGAAAGCGCGCTCACGGTCAGGCGACCCTTGCGGCCCTTCCTCACCTCGGACTGGAACTCTTCGAGGGTCAGGGCGGCGGGGGATTGGAGGCGCTGGCCGGGCTTGACCACGTCGAATTCCAGCCGCAGCCAGTCGAGAACGGCCTTGCCGGCGCGCGCGACCTCCTTTCGGATGGCGATCAGGCGGGCGACCTTGCCGGCGACGGCGGATCGGATCGCGTCGGTGGGCTGGGAAATGGGCAAGGTCTCCATCTTGACGCCCATCGGCGTCAGTGCCTCGTCCTTCATATGCGGCAAATGGCGCCAGTTATGCCACCACATCAGGGGTGAGTTGAGCACGCCAAGAAGATAATGATCCGAAGACGGCAAGAAGAAAATCTTGTTGTTCCCAAAAAGTCCGCTGTCGTCGAACGCATAGCTTGGGTGGAACTGTATTTCTTGGTAAAAGATTTTCCGACTCGCGAAACTGTCGTAGTATGCGCAGGCTCGCAGTTCCCACCAGAAGCGGCCCTGGTCCTCGCGAGCGCGAAGGCGCGTCTCGTATTGCTTCATGTGGGCGTGCAGTGTCGAATGGGTCGCACGGAACGACGCTTCCGCCCCAGCCTCGTCGACGGCGTCGGCCCATGGCCAGGGGTGATTGACGCTGGATTTGAGGACGATCATCCACAGGCCGTCCCAGGCCGGCGCCCAGCGCTCGATGTCCTGGCCGCGCAGATAGGGGCGGATGATGTCGGCGAGGCGGCCATCCTGACCGACCAACCGATCCCGCGTCGCCTGGTCGATGAGGAAGGCGTCATTGAAGCCGGTCTTGAGGCCGTAAAGCGGTTCGGCGCCGACATATTCGGCGAGCGGCACCCCGGCCTTGCGGATCTTGTCCATCAGGGCCAGCACGGCGGGCGGCTCCAGGTGCCAGCCGGCCGGCGCCAGGGCGGCGCGCGGCATGGCGAAGCTGGCCTCGTCCACCTGCGGGATCAGCCGGTCCAGGTCCAGGCGCTCGCGGTCGATGACGCAGACCCGCGCCGTGTCGGGGGCGGGGTCGAGGGTCGGCTTGCGCACCACCACGACGCAGGGGAACACGTCGGCGTCGGGGAAGATTTGTTTGGCGTGACCGAAATCGACCACCGCCTCGACCCAGGCCTTTTCGGCGAATAGGGTGCGCAAGGCCAAGGCGTAGCCCGCCTTCATCCACTTGTTGGTGACGATCAGCGACAGGCGGCCGCCGGGTCTCAGGATCTTCAGGCCCAGTTCGTAGAAATACACGTAAAGGTCGGCCATGCCGTCGAAGGATGCGTACGCCTCCTTCAGGAACGGCTTGGCCCGGCTCAGTAGTTCCTGGCGCACATAGGGCGGATTGCCGATCACGGCGTCGAAACCGCCATCGGGCGCGTCGCTCTCCCAGTTGTCCCACACGCCGGGAAAGGCGACCTGCCAATGCAGGAAGCGCTCCCGTTCGGCCAGTTGGCGCGCCTGATCGACCAAGGCGCGCGCCACCTCGCGCACGGCGGCCGGCGCGTAATCGGCGGGCTTGCCCTTGGTCGGCTTGGCGTAGGGCGGCAGGGCTTCGGCCGCCGTCTTTTTCGGCCTCGGCGCCGGGGGAATGGCGGCGGCTCCGGTGGCGATGTGGATGGGATCGCCGTAGGTGTTGGTCAGGATGCCGCGATGGGCGGTTTCGACGAAGACTTCGGGCGACAGGATGGCGTTGCGCCGCGCCAGGGCCTCGGCGCAGGCGTCCCTGGCCGCCGATAGATCGCCGCCGATCCAGCGCCGGGCGTGCATGAGGTCGAGAAAGCGGGCAAGCGGCCCGGTGGCCTCGCGCACCGTCTCGAAGGTGTCCTTCGACAGCCGGACCTCGGCGATGTCGGCGTCGGACAGGCGCTCGATGGCGGCCATTCCCTGGGCGGTCTGGCGGGCGCGCACCACCGAGGGGCGGATGAACAGCGACGCGCCCATCTCCAGAAGGACGTTCTCGACCGGGCGCACCCACTCGCCGCAGATCGAATCGCCGCAGCGCAAATGATGTTCAAGGAACGATAGCGGCGCGCCGACCGTCAAGGTGTGCAGCCACAGCGCCAGCTTGGCGAGTTCGACCGCCATGGGGTTCTTGTCGACCCCGTAGACCACCCGCTTCAAAATCATTCTGCGGACGATCAGGCGGTCTTCGAGTTGCCGCTCGTCGATGGTCCACTTGCCCGCGCGGGCGTTGGCCAGAATGCCGTCGCGGATGCCGGCGATGGCGGTGACCAGCGGGGATTCGTAGCCGGGAAACAACTCGGCGGCCTCGGCGATGGCCGCCTGCACGCGGTCGCCCAGATAGTCGACCAGCGACACCAGGAAATGGCCGCTGCCCATCGCCGGGTCGCAGACCTTGATCTCCAGCATCGCCTGGGCCGGATCAAGGCGGCGCAGCGCGGCCAGGCGAACGCCCTTGGCGCGGGTGTCGGCGCGCAGCCGCTCGGCCTCGGCGCGGAAGGACTCCAGCCGCTCCTCCAGCAGCGGCCCGACCGCCTTGGCGATGATGAGTTGGACCGGCGCCTCGGGTGTGTAGAAGCTGCCGCTGGCATGGCGGGCCGCGCCGTCGCCGCCAACCACGATCCCGCCGGCCTCGACCCTGACCTCGTTCTCGAGCAGCCGTTCGTAGATCGAGCCGAGTTGCTGCACCGACAGGTCGCGGTAATTGATCCGTCGCCGGGTCTTGCCGTCGTCGTGCCGCGACAGGGCGTCGATGATCGGCGCGAACATCGCGTCGGGCAGGGTGACGCGCTGAAGGATGCGGGCGCCCGGACGGTCCGAGGCGAACAGGCCGCCATTGTAGGGCGGCAGGCCGATGCCGGAATCGCCCTCGTCGATCAGACCGAACAGGCGCCGCATGTGGTCGTAATAGGCGCCGGCCCGGCTCGACAGGGTGTCTCGGTCGTCGAGGCGTCGGGCGATGTCCTCGCGCACCCGCTTGCTCATGCCGTAATCGTCATAGGCGCCGTGCCGCGCGGGCAGCAGTTCGCGGTCCTCGGCGTAAAGGACGAACAGCAGCCGATAGAGCAGGATCAGCGCGGCGTCGCGCGCCTCGTCGAGATAGGCGGGACTGTCGGGAATGGGGCGCCGTGGGTCATGGGCGACGATGCCCCGCACCAGGTCGGGGAACACTTGGCCGAAGACCAGATCGGACAGGGTCGAGGCGATCCGGCTTTCCCACATCCGGCCCTCGTCGCGCGAGAACTGGTGGAAGGTGCGGCCATCCGCCGTCGGCAGAAAGGCCGACCGTCCAAACATCAGCATGAAGAGTCTGAGGGAATGGGCGAGGTCGCCGTCGAGCGAATCGGGCTCGAATCCCGGCAACCCGACCAGTTTGGGCAGGTCGAGTTCCAGGAACTCCTCGGCGACGGACGCGGCGCCCTGGTAGTACAGCCGCCAATGCCGGCCGTTGGTCAGGATGCCCCAGCGCACCGTGCCGTTGGTCACGACGCCGAGCCGGTCGAGATAGCGGATCATCTGGGTGGACGGCACACCCATGTCGTCGGCCTGCCCGCTCTTGCGGTCCAATTCCCGCAGCCAGCGCTTGGACTCGACGATGGCGAGACCGTCGCCATAGCGCCGCCACTCTTCGCTTCTGGCGTTGGCGCGGTCCTTGGCGGTCTGGTCGGCGAACAGCAGACCGTCGGGCTTGTGCTCCACGCGTCCGGGCGACAGGTTGACCTGTCGCGAGACGTGCGCCCACCCCAGCCGTTCCAGAACGGGCCAGATCAGGTCGTCCTCGGTCTGCGCCTCGCTCGGCTTGCCGCCTGTGGGGAAGGATCGGTAGATCGCCCGAACCGCGTCACGGAAGGCGGTGACGTGGGCATCGTCCAACGCGCCCCAGGCCGGCGAGCCCTTGATCCCCTCGTCGAGGAAATCGCGCGTGAACAGCGTCCCCTGAGCCACCCGCCGCTCCCCCTGTCGACCGGGATATCCCCGTCGCAAGGACGTAGCGCGCGCCGACGGCCGGTGTCAACGATCAGCCAGCATCTCCAGCGCCACGCGAACCGCCGCCAGACGCACCGCGTCTCGGTCGCCGGGCAGGATTTCGCGGCGATGCCGGGTGGCGCCGCCGCGTCGGGCGCAGGCGAAATGGACCAGACCGACCGGCTTGTCGGGCGAGCCGCCGCCGGGGCCGGCGATGCCGGTGATCGCCACCGCGACGCTGGCCGGGGAATGGGCCAGGGCGCCCTCAGCCATGGCGCGGGCGACCGGCTCGGAGACCGCGCCGTGGGCGGCGATCAGGTCGGGGGGAACGCCCAGCATGTCGCTTTTGGCCGCGTTCGAATAGGTGACGAAGCCGCGCTCGACGCAGGCCGACGAGCCGGCGACGCTGGTCAGGCAGCCGGCGACCAGACCGCCGGTGCAGGATTCGGCGGTGGCCAGCCAAACACCGCGCGCCGCGCAGGCGGCGACCACGGCGCGCGCGCGGTCCAGCAGGTCGGGCGGGAAGGGGCTCACCAGCCCCACCACGCGGCCAGGAGCGCCATGGCGACCATGCCGTAGACGGCGGCCAGGCAGTCGTCGAGCATCACGCCCAACCCGCCCTTGACGTAGCGATCGGCCCAACTGGCGGGCCATGGCTTGACGATGTCGAGGGCGCGGAACAGCAAAAAGCCCACCGCGTAAAGCAGCGGGTCGGGAAAGGCCGGCAGCAGCACCAGCCATTGCCCGGCAACCTCGTCGATGACGATCGAGCCGGGGTCGTCGACCCCGCCGACCCGGACATAGACCCCGGCCGCCCACCAGCCGATCAGGAACACCGCGACCGTCGCGGCCAGCAGCGCCGGCCAGCCGCCCGCCGTCTGGATGACCCAGGCGAAGGGCAGGGCGGCCGCCGATCCCCAGGTTCCGGGCGCGACCGGCAGCAGCCCGGCCCCGAACCAGGTCGAGAGCCAGAACGCGGGATGACTGCGGGCGAGCGCCCGGCGATTGGCCTCGATCATCGGCGGCGGGTCCATTGTTCGCTCATGTGGCGCGGATCGTACCAGTTGCCGCCCGGACGTTCCATCTGCGCCGTGGCGGGTCGCCATGCGGGCGGTCGCAAGAGCGAATGAACAGACCAAATCCAGCGCTGACGAGAAACGGAGCGGCGCGAACAGGCTATGAGCGGACCATCGATAACTCGACAAGGCGCGCCGTTCACTTGGCAAGTCGTTCGCTACGCGATCATGATGACTCTTCTGGCGAGCCCCGTGACTCCGGCGGCGAGCTTGGAGTCCTTTCCGGCGACGCGCTCGCAGCAAATGTCCGAGGCGCGCGACAAGGGGGCGCGATTGCTGGGCCGCATCCTCGACCGGCGCGGCCGATTGGCGGCCATCACCTTCCTGCTGGACCGCGACCGCGGCTTGGGCCTGGGCGGAGTGGAGCGGAAGGCCGACCTCGCCCAGGCGCTCGCCGAAGCCGACGGACAGTTGCGCCTGCTGGAGTCGCGGGCTTGGCAGGCGATCACCCGCACCATGCGTCCGGGCGGCGGCGGCGAAGACCCGCGCGATTTGCTGATCGACCTGGAACGCCGCCTCAAGGTGGCGAGGCGGGCCGAGGATGCCGTGGTCGCCCGCTTCACCGGCCTCGCGGTGGGCAATCTCGGCGAACTCGAACGGACCATCGCGGCGACCGGCCTGGACGCCGACGCGCTGCTCGAGGAGGCGGCCAAGGCCGATGGCCGCGGCGGGCCGCTCACCCGGATCGGCCGGGCCGACGGGGGCATCGTCGAAGCGTTGCGCGCCATCAACCGCAAGCTGGCCCGCTGGCACGATCTCGAGGAAATCCACCGCGTCCTGCCGCTCGGCTCGCCCGTCGACTATTTGCGCGTCACCAGCAATTACGGCTGGCGCCGCGACCCCGAGCACCACTCGCGCGCCCTGCACGCCGGCATCGACCTGGCCGCGCCGGACGGCGCTCCGGTCGAGGCCACCGCCCCCGGCACGGTGGTGTTCGCCGGCTGGGACGGCCCCTATGGCCGCATGGTCGAAATCGAGCACGGGCTCGGCATCCGCACCCGCTACGCCCATTTGTCGCGGATCGAGGTGCGCGAGGGCCAAACCGTCAAGGACGGCGCCAGGGTCGGTCGGGTCGGATCGAGCGGCCGCGCCACGGGTCCACATGTCCATTACGAGGTCCTGGTCGACGACAAGGCGCGCGACCCGATCAGCTTCATCCGGGCGGGGGACGCCCCGTGATGGCGGCGAGCGCGGTGGCCGGATCGACATTGCCGCCCGACAGCACCACCGCCACCGTCCGGCCGCGGCAATCCAGGCGGCCGGACAGCGCGGCGGCGAGCGCCACGGCGCCCCCCGGCTCGACCACCAGCTTCAGCCGCGCGAAGGCCCAGGCCATGGCGGCGGCCGTCTCGTGGTCGTCGACCACCAGACCGGGGCCAAGCAGCCTTTGATGAATGGGGAAGGTGACGACGCCCGGCATCGGCGCCAGCAGCGCGTCGCAGAAGCTTTGCGCCCCCGGCTGGTTGGCTTCGCGATGGCCGGCGGCCAGCGAGCGGGCCGTGTCGTCGAAGCCGCGCGGCTCGACCGAATGGACGATGGTGGCGGGGCTTAGACGTTCCAAGGCCAGCGCGACGCCGGCCACCAGACCGCCGCCGCTACAGGGCGCCAGCGCATGATCGAGGCGGGCGCCCAGCGCCTCGGCCTGCGCGGCCAGTTCCAGGCCGAGCGTGCCCTGGCCGGCGACGATGCCGGGATCGTCATAGGGTGGAACGATGACGGCGCCGCGCTCGGCGGCGATCGCCTGGCCGATCGCCTCGCGACTCTCGCGCCAGCGGTCGTAAAGCACGATCTCGGCGCCGTGGGCGCGGGTGTTGTCGATCTTCACGGCGGGCGCGTCCGCCGGCATCACGATCACCGCGTCGATGCCGAGACGGCGCGCGGCGGCGGCCACCGCCTGGGCGTGGTTGCCCGACGACCACGCCACCACGCCGCGCGACCGCTCGTCGGCCGCAAGGGCGCTCAGCCGGGCGTAGGCGCCGCGGAACTTGAACGAGCCGGTGACCTGAAGGACCTCGGCCTTGATCAGCAGCCGGCCACCGACCCGCTCGGACAATTCGGGCGATTCGAGCAACGGCGTCACCACCGCGTGCCCGGCGATGCGCCGGGCGGCGGCGGCGATGTCGTCGAAGTCGGGCGCCGTCACGGCCGCAGCAAAGGGGCAAGCTCGGCCAGCGAGCGGAACTCCGCCTTGGGGCCGGCCGGCAGCATCTCGGGGGCGGCCCCCTGGCGGTTCAGCCAGGCGACCTTGAAGCCGAACGCGGCGGCGCCGGCCGCGTCCCAGCCATTGGCGGTAACGAAGGCGATCTCGCCGGGCGGCAGATCCAGGCGATCGACCGCCAGCGCGTAGACGGCGGGATGCGGCTTGAACACGCCGGCCGGCTCGACCGAGATCACCGCGTCCAGCAGCCGCTGGATCCCGGCCGCGCCGACCGCCCCGGTCAGCATCGCCACCGAGCCGTTCGACAGGATCGCGGTGCGCAGGCCGGCGGCGCGAACCGCGCCCAGTCCCTCGACCACGTCGGCGAAGGGGGGCGGGGTCAGCCACGCCTCCATCAACCGCGCCCGTAGGAGCGGGTCGGCGACATCGAGCGCCAGCATGGCGTGGTCCAGGCTCTCGCCGGTGACGTGCCAGAAATCGGTGTGACGGCCGATCAGGCTGCGCAGCCAGCTATAGTCCAGCTGCTTGCGCCGCCACAGCGCGTTCAAAGCGTCGGCCCGCTGGCGGCCGAGCGTCGGCACGGCGGCGCGGGTCAGGTCGCCTAAGTCGAACAGCGTGCCGTAGGCGTCGAATACGCAGGCCTTGACGGCCCCGAAATGGTTCATCGCGCCAGATCCTCCTCGATCGAGGGCAGACGGTCGCGGCCCAGGCGGCGACGGTAGACCTGCACGTTCTCGATCACCCGCTGGACATAGTTGCGGGTCTCGGTGAAGGGAATGGATTCCACCCAATCCACCACGTCGGTGCCGGCGTTGCGCGGGTCGCCGTATTCCCTCAGCCATTTGCGCACCCGCGCCGGGCCGGCGTTGTAGGCGGCGATCGACAGGACGTAGGAGCCCGAGAAGGAGTCGAGAACCTCGCCCAGATAGGCGGTGCCCAGTCGCATGTTGTAATGGGGATCGGTGACCAGTCGCGACGGCGAGTAGTTCACCTTCAGGCCGCTGGCCACCTTCTTGGCGGTGGCGGGCATCAATTGCATCAGCCCGCGCGCCCCGGCCGAGCTGACCACCTCGGGCTGGAAGGCGCTTTCCTGACGGATCACCGCCAGCAGCAGGGCCTTCTCGGGGTGGTCGGCCAAGCTGTAGGACGAGGGCACCGGCCAGCCGGTGCGCACCAGCGTGACGCCCTCGCGGTCGGCCCGCTTCGACACCACCAGGGCGAGGTCGTGACGGCCCATGCCGGCGCCCAAAGCCGCCGCCAAGGCCCGCTCGCCGGGGGTCTTGGCGATGTCGTTGAGGCGCAGCAGGAAGGGGCGCACCTGATCGGTGGCGCCGATGTCGCTCATCAATCGCACGGCGCGGGCCAGTTCGCTGGCGTCGAAGCGCGCCACGTCCTCGGCGGTGGGGACGGGGTCGTCGGGCAGGCTCGGCTCGCGCTTGAGCCGGCCGGCGGCGAGTTGTCCGTAATAGGTGGTGCCGTGGACGGCGGCGCGCTCGTACCACACCGTCGAGGCCTTTTCGTCGTTCAGCGCCTCGGCGGCGCGGCCCGCCCAATAGGCGCCGCGCGCCTTGCTCATCGGCGTGACGACGCCCTGATGCAGGCGGCGGAAATGCTCGAGCGCCATCTCGCGCTCGCCCAGGAAGCGCAGGGCGATCCAGCCGGCCAGCCATTCCGCCTCGGCGAACTCCGCGCCTTCCTTGAGCGCGTGGCCCTTGGCGATTTCGTAGGCCGCCGAGACGCGGCCCCGTTGCAGGGCGCGCCGCGCCAGGATGCCGCGCTCGGCCCACCACAGCTCGGGGCGGCCCTTGTTGGCCGATTGGTGGTCGAACAAGTCGATGGCGGCGTCGTCCATATCCTTGCGACGGCGCCAGCGCAGGCGCTCGAAGATCAAGCCGGGATCGTTCTCCAGGCTTTGGGGGACGCGGTCGACCAGCCCCTCGACTCCGGCGGCGCCGCTCATCAGGGCGATGCGCGCCTCGGCGAGGTGACGGTGGGCGTCGTCGACCAGATCGAACATCCGCCGCGCCGAAACGGCCTCGCCGTCCCACAGGATCTCGTCCAGCCGCGCCTCGTGGTCCTCGCGGCGCAATTGCGGGCCGAATTCGGCCAGGAAGGTCTTCTCCTGCGTCGAGCCGAATTCGCCCTTGCGCCACGCGTGGCGGGCGGCGGCCACGGCGTCGTCCTCGCGGCCCATCTGCCGCAGGGCGCGGGCGTGGGCGGTCATCCCCGCGCCGGAGACCGGGGGCATGCGCTCGAACCAGGCGAGCAGCGCCTCGGGCGGGGTGGCCAGGGTGATGGCCTCCTCGGCGCGGCGCCGCATCACCGCCTGGGCCGGCCAGTCGGGATTTTCGCTCAGGAAACCGGAGATCTCGGCGAAGGTGGCGTTGCCGCCCGGCTGCTGCAGCACCAGCCAGCGCAGCACCTTGGCCGGCAGCTTCTCGCGCGCCCCCTGCGCCATCGCCAGCGCCTGTTCATAACGGCTGCCCGAGGCGGCCGAGAACGCCTGACGATACAAGGCGGCGTCCGACGCCGACAGACGGTCGGCGCAGGCGGGCGCCGCCACGCCAAGCGCCGCCGCCATCACGATTGCAACGGCCCACGACTTCACGCTCTTCGCCCCCGGCTGTTCCCAAAGTCTCGACGAAGCTAACGCGAAGACCTTCCACTTCGGTTAGCACGCGCAGCCCATTGTAGCGGGCTGACGGAAGTAGGGGCAAGGATGGGGTGGGCTACCCCATCATCTCCGATCGCCTCGCACCGGTTGCCCGATGCGCCGACAGCCGCTATGTTGCCTGTTTCCCGCCCACGTCACGCGAAAGCCAGGAGCCCATCATGTTCAAGGGATCGATTCCCGCCCTGATCACCCCGTTCCGTGATGGCAAAGTGGACGAGCGCGGCTTCCAGGCTTTGGTGGAATGGCAGATCGAGGAGGGCTCGAGCGCCCTGGTGCCCTGCGGCACCACCGGCGAATCGCCGACGCTCAGCCATGACGAACATCGTCGCGTGGTCGAGCTGTGCGTCGAGGCGGCGGCCGGTCGCGTGCCGGTGATCGCCGGCACGGGTTCGAATTCGACCCACGAGGCGATCGCTTTGACCCGCCACGCGTTGAAGGCCGGCGCCCAGGCGGCGCTGGTCGTCACGCCCTATTACAACAAGCCGACCCAGGAAGGGCTTTACCGCCATTTCGAGGCCATCCACAACGCGGTCGACATCCCGATCATCATCTACAACATCCCCGGCCGCTCGGTGGTCGACATGACCGTGGCCACCATGGCGCGGCTGGCCAAGCTGCCCAACATCGTCGGCGTCAAGGACGCCACCGCCAAGCTGGAACGGCCGCTGGAGACCCGCGTCGCGCTGGGTCCCGATTTCTGCCAGTTGTCCGGCGAGGACGCCACGGTGATGGCGTTCCTGGCCCAGGGCGGGCACGGCTGCATCTCGGTGACCGCCAATGTGGCGCCGGGGATGTGCGCCAAGATGCACGCCGCTTGGCGCAAGGGCGATCTGGCCACCGCCTTCTCGCTGCGCGACAAGCTGTTGCCGCTGCACGAGTCGATGTTCTGCGAGACCAGTCCGGGGCCGGTGAAGTTCGCGGTCAGCCTGCTGGGGCGCTGCATGCCCGACACCCGGCTGCCGCTGTGCGAGATCGCCGAATCGAGCAAGCAACGGGTGCGCGACGCGATGGCCGGAATCGGCCTGCTCTGAGATGGCCCGCGAGCCCGTCCAGGGCGGCATCGCCGCACAGAACCGCAAGGCGCGCCACGACTTCTTCATCGTCGAGACCTTCGAGGCCGGCATCATGCTGGCCGGCACCGAGGTCAAATCCTTGCGCCTGGGTCGCGGCAACATCACCGAAAGCTACGCCGGCCCCAAGGACGGCGAGCTGTGGCTTTACAACGCCTACATCCCCGAATACCAGTCGCGCGAGCCGTTCGGGCACGAGACCCGCCGGCCGCGCAAGCTGCTTCTGCATCGCAAAGAGGTCAGAAAAATTTTGGCGGCGATCGGCCGCGAGGCGATGACGATGGTGCCCCTCGACATACATTTCACCGAGAGAGGCATCGCCAAGGTCAGCATGGGGTTGGCGAAGGGAAAGAAGGCGGCCGACAAGCGCGCCTCCGAAAAGGAGCGCGACTGGAAGCGTGAGAAAGCCAGGGTGCTGCGCGACAAGGGCTAGGCGCATGACCGACGAATCCAAGCGCGACAAGCTGATCGCCGCCAAGGAGGCCTGGGCGCGCGAAGGGCGCCGGCCCAAAGGCGGGGCCGAGGCCGGAGCGGGACGGCGGCTGCCGCCCGGCCAGCGCGAGGTCCACGATTTCCCGGTGCTCGATCTGGGCCAGCAGCCCAACCTGTCCCGCAAGGAATGGCGCCTGTCGGTGTCGGGTCTGGTCGAGCGGCCGATCGACTGGAGTTGGGACGACTTCCTGGCCCAGCCGCAGGTGACGCTGGTTTCGGACATCCACTGCGTCACGTCCTGGTCGCGCTACGACAACACCTGGCAGGGCGTCTCGGCGCGCCATCTGCTGGACGTGGTGGGTCCGCGGCCCGAGGCGAAATTCCTGATGCTGAAAAGCTTCGACGGCTACTCGACCAACGTGCCGCTGGCCCGTTTCGCCGAGGAGGACGTGCTGCTCGCCCATTCCTGGGAGGGCCGCGCGCTCGAACGCCAGCACGGCGGCCCGGTGCGGGTGGTGCTGCCCTCGCTCTATTTCTGGAAAAGCGCCAAGTGGCTGCGCCACATCACCGTGATGGCCCAGGACGCGCCGGGATTTTGGGAGGCGCGCGGCTACCACATGAACGGCGATCCGTGGGACGAGGAACGCTACGGCTCGCCGTGAAGGTGCTTTGCAGGTCGTGCCGCCTTGACGTATTCTGGGCGAACCGTACACGCGTGGGGATTTGACCATGGCCGACGATCGCGGCGTGACCGCCAAGCTTGATCAACTCGCCGAGTTGATGATGCGCGAATTCTCCGCGATGAAGGCGGAGATTGGCGAAGCGCGGACGGACGTCGGTACGCTCCGGACGGAGGTCGGTACGCTCCGGACGGAGATCGGCGCCCTTCGGGCCGATGTCGGCGCGCTCCGCACAGACTTCAAGACGCTGGACGACCGCATGCGTGGCATCGAGATCGCGGTGGCCGAGACGCGCGGCAGGATCGCCGAGCGAAGCGCGATGCTCCAACTGGTCATGGCGTCGGAGATTTCGGCCGCCTGAACCCTCGTCAGGTCAGGCGGCGCAGGAAGGGCAGGTACTGGCGGTCGGCGGTGCGGATGTGATCCAGCAGCCAGTGCCGCAGGTAATCGGCCGTCTCGATCGACAGCTTGCGGGGCACCTCTCCGGCGGCGCAGGCCATTTCGTAGTGGCCGAGATCGGCGAGCAGGCGGTCGTGCTCGGCGCGATGCGCGGGCAGGTCCTCATAGCCGGCGCGGTCGAGCATATCCTCCTCATGAAGGAAATGGGCGCGGGTGGCGTCGATCAGGTCGGCGAGCAGCCGCGACAACTCGGCGTCCAGATGGTCGTGCATCGAGGCGTCGAGGAAAAGATCCAGACGCGCCACCAAGCGTTCGTGCTCGGCGTCGATCGCCGGTATGCCCAAACGGTAACCGTCGTCCCAGTCGAGGTGTCCCATGCTCACGATCCCTGCCCATTCGATTGGGCATTCTATGCCATAAGTCGTTACCGGATTATGGGCTCGAAGCGTCCGCCCCGCAACCGAGGGCTTCGCCCACCGCCGCGAAAACGCCGTGGAACATCGGTTCGGTCAGCCGGCGGGTGTTGGTGTTGTAGCGCGAGCAGTGATAGCTGTCGGCCAGCAGCACTCCACCCGGCAGCCGATGCAGCGCCCCATGCGCGAAGCGCGCCCCCGAGCGGCGCTGGCCGAGCGCCGTCAGCACCGAATCGTGCGCCAGGGCGCCCAACGCCACGATGGCGCGCAAGGCGGGCATCGCGGCGATCTCGGCGGCCAGGAAGCGCCGACAGCAAGCCTGCTCCTCGGTGGTCGGCTTGTTTTCCGGCGGCACGCAGCGCACCGCGTTGGTGATGCGGCAGTCCAGCAAGGTCAAGCCGTCGTCGGCCCGCTCGGCGTAAGTGCCCTTGGCGAATCCGAAGCGCGCCAGGGTGCCGTACAGCAAGATGCCGGCGTGATCGCCGGTGAAGGGCCGCCCGGTGCGGTTGGCGCCTTTCAGGCCCGGCGCCAGCCCGACCACCAGCAGCCGCGCGGTCAGCGGCCCGAACGAGGGGACCGGCGCGTTGTGCCAATCCGGGAACGCCCCCCGGTTGGCCGCGCGAAAGGCGACCAGACGGGGGCAGAGCGGGCAATCGCGGCCGGGACCGGCCTCAGGCATCCATTCCGCCCTGGCCGTGCTGACTGTTGCGGTCCTCGCGCGGCGGCCGCCCGATCACGGTCTCCAGTTCGAGCAATTCCACGAAGTTGTCGGCTTGGCGGCGCAACTCGTCGGCCACCATGGGCGGCTGCGAGCGCACCGTGCTGACCACGGTGACGCGCACGCCCTTGCGCTGCACCGCCTCGACCAGGCGGCGGAAATCGCCATCGCCCGAGAACAGCACGACATGATCGAGATATTGCGCCATCTCCAGCACGTCGATGGCCAACTCGATGTCCATGTTGCCTTTGATCTTGCGGCGGCCGGCGGCGTCGGTGAACTCCTTGGTCGGTTTGGTGACCATGGTGTATCCGTTGTAATCCAGCCAATCGACCAGCGGCCGGATGGGCGAGTATTCCTGATCCTCGACCAGCGCCGTGTAGTAGAAGGCGCGCACCAGATGGCCCATCTGCGCGAAATGCTCGAGCAGGCGCTTATAATCAATGTCGAACCCCAACGCGCGCGCGGCGGCGTATAGGTTCGAACCGTCGATAAACAAGCCGAGACGCTCTTGCGTATAGAAAATTTTGCCCACGATCAGTCTCTCTAAAAAGAGTTTCGGACTATATGCCGACCATACAATAGGCTCCGCGCGGCACGCGAACAAGAGGAGTGCACGATACCGTGATCCTAATCGGACTGGGCGCCAATCTGTCCGGGCCGTCCGGCCCGCCGCGCGCCACCCTCGAGGCGGCGCTGGCTGAACTGGCCCGGGAGTTGACCGTGCTGGCCCGCTCGCGCTGGTGGCGCGCCGCGCCGGTTCCGGCGTCGGACCAGCCGTGGTTCACCAATGGCGTGGCGCTTTTGGACACCGCGCTGGGACCGGCCGCGTTGCTGGCCCGGCTGCACGAGATCGAGGCGCGCTTGGGCCGGGTTCGCGGCGCCGCCAACGCGGCGCGCGCCATCGACCTCGACCTGCTCGCCCATGGCGGGACGGTGGGCGAGGGGCCGCCGGTCCTGCCGCATCCCCGCCTGCATCTGCGCGCCTTCGTGCTGCTGCCCCTGGCCGAGGTGGCGCCCGGTTGGGTCCACCCGCGGCTCGGGTTGGGAGTCTCCGAGATGATCGCGCGGCTGCCGGCCGCCGAAACGGGACCCCTGGCCATCCGCCCCGAATCGTGACCAATTCCTTGCTTTCGGACATCGCGGGAAATATATATCCTGCGAGTTTCGCATAACAGCCTCGGAGTTCGTCGGAATGGCCCGCGTCACGGTCGAAGATTGCATCCTGAGAATTCCAAACCGATTCGATCTGGTCCTCTCGGCCGCCCAGCGGGCGAGGGACGTCTCGGCGGGAGCCAGGATCACCGTCGACCGCGACAACGACAAGAACCCCGTCGTCGCCCTGCGCGAGATCGCCGAGGCCACCATCGACATCGACAATCTTCACAACGCGCTGGTCACCGGCCTTCAGAAGCATGTCGAACACGACGAGCCCGAAGAGGACGAGATGGAGACCCTGGTGGCCGAGCGCGACATGATGCTCGACCGCGGCGAGGCCATGGAGGACGAGGAAATCGGCGAGGACATGTTGTCGGTGCAGGAAGACGGCGCCGGCCTGGATGCCGATGAGGGCGCTCCGGCCGCCGACCTGGGTGACGTCGACGAGGACTGACCGGCCCGGCCGGCCAGTCCCGGCATCCGGAGGCGCATCCGCATGATCCGCCAATTCGAACTGGTCGAGCGGGTCAAGGCATACGACCCGTCGGCGGACGAGGATGCGCTGAACCGCGCCTACGTGTTCGCCATCAAGATGCACGGGTCGCAGTTGCGCGCCTCGGGCGATCCCTATTTCTCGCACCCCATCGAGGTGGCCGGCATCCTGACCAATTACCGGCTGGATTGCGCCTCGATCATCACCGCGCTGCTGCACGACACCATCGAAGACACCCACGCCACGCTGGGCGACGTCGAGAAGATGTTCGGGGCCGAGATCGCCCGTCTGGTCGACGGCGTCACCAAGCTGTCGCGCATCGAACTCCAGCAATCCGACCAAAGCAAGCAGGCCGAGAACTTCCGCAAGCTGGTGCTGGCGATGTCCGAGGACATCCGCGTCCTGCTGGTCAAGCTGGCCGACCGCGTGCACAACATGCGCACGCTGCATTACATCGACAATCCCGACAAGCGCCGGCGCATCGCGCTGGAAACCATGGAGATTTACGCGCCGCTGGCCGAACGCATCGGCATGCAGGAACTGAAGTTCGAGCTTGAGGATCTGGCCTTCGGCGAGCTTCACCCCGAGGCGCGCGGCTCGATCATGGCGCGACTGGACTTCCTGCGCGAGCAGGGCGGCGACTTGGTCACCCGCATCCTGACCCAGCTTCGCCAAACCCTGGCCGATGCCGGCGTGACCGCCACCGTGTCTGGCCGCGAGAAGACGCCCTATTCGATCTGGCGCAAGATGCAGACCAAGAATGTCGGCTTCGAGCAGTTGTCCGACATCATGGCGTTCCGCGTGGTGGTCGGCTCGATCGAGGACTGCTACCGGGCCTTGGGCACCATCCACAGCCGCTATCCGATGGTGCCCAACCGCTTCAAGGACTACATCTCGACGCCCAAGCCGAACGGCTACCGCTCGCTGCATACCGGGGTGTTCGGCCCCGAGCGCCACCGCATCGAGGTGCAAATCCGCACCCAGGAGATGCACGAGGTCGGCGAACTCGGCGTCGCGGCGCATTGGAAATACAAGCAGGGCGGACACACCACCGACGGGCGGCAGTACCGCTGGCTGCGCGAGCTTCTCGACATCCTCGAACACGCCTCGAATCCCGAGGAATTCCTTGAGCACACCAAGCTCGAGATGTTCCAGGACCAAGTGTTCTGCTTCACGCCCAAGGGCGATTTGATCGCCCTGCCGCGCGGCTCGTGCCCGGTCGATTTCGCCTACGCGGTCCACAGCGAGGTCGGCGACGCCTGCGTCGGCGCCAAGGTCAACGGCCGCATGCTGCCGTTGCGCACCGCGCTCAACAACGGCGATCAGGTCGAGATCATCACCTCGAAGGCGCAGACCCCGTCGCCGACCTGGGAGCGCTTCGTCGTCACCGGCAAGGCGCGCGCCCGCATCCGCCGCTTCGTGCGGATGCAGGCGCGGGTCCAGTATCTCGACCTGGGCCGCACCATCCTGCAAAAGGCCTTCAAAACCGAGGGATACGACTACACCGAAAAGGGCCTGGAAGCGGTCCTCAAGGTCTTCAAGGCGAGCGGCGTCGACGAGTTGTGCGTGTCGGTGGGCGAGGGCGTGCTGACCGGCCGCGAGGTGGTGGCCGCCGTCTATCCCGAACTGAAGACGCCGCCCAAGACCGACAACGTGGTGCCGCTCAAGACCCGCCGTCCGGGCAAGGGGCGCGACCATGCGGTGCCGATCCGCGGGCTGATCCCCGGTATGGCGATGCATTTCGCCGGCTGCTGCCATCCGCTGCCCGGCGATCGCATCGTCGGCATCGTGGTCACCGGCAAGGGCGTGACCATCCACACCATCGATTGCGAGACGCTCGAACAATATGTCGACAGCCCCGAGCGCTGGCTGGACCTCACCTGGGACTCCGAGGTCGAGGGCGAGGCCCCGGTCGGCCGCATCTCGGTGGTGGTGCTGAACGAGCCCGGCAGCCTGGGCAGCCTGTCCACGGTGATCGCCAAGAACATGGGCAACATCAACAACTTGAAGATCACCAACCGCACCACCGAATTCTTCGAGATGCTGATCGACATCGAGGTGCGCGACGTCAAGCACCTGACCAACATCATCGCCGCCCTGCGCGCCACGCCGGCCATCAACTCGGTCGAGAGGGCGCGCAATTGAGGACATCGCCATGAGCCGCACGCTACGACTGGGCGTCAACATCGACCACGTCGCCACCATCCGCAACGCCCGCGGCGGCCGTCATCCCGATCCGGTGCGCGCCGCCCGCATGGCGGCGGCGGCCGGGGCCGACGGCATCACCGCCCATCTGCGCGAGGATCGCCGCCACATCTCGGACGACGACATCGTGCGGCTGACCCGCGAGATCGAACTGCCGCTCAATCTGGAGATGGCCGCGACGCCCGAGATGCTCGACATCGCGCTGAAGCACCGGCCGCACGCCGCCTGCATCGTGCCGGAAAGCCGCGAGGAGCGCACCACCGAGGGCGGGCTGGACGCCGTGCGCCACGCGGCGGCGCTGCGTCCCGTGGTCGGCCGTCTGGTCGACGCCGGCATCCGCGTCTCGCTGTTCATCGAGGCCGACCCGGCCCAACTCGACATGGCCCGCGCCCTGGGCGCCCCGGTGGTCGAAATCCACACGGGGGCCTATTGCGACCACGAGGGGCCGGCCCGCGCCCGCGAACTCGACCGCATCCGCAAGGCCGCCGCCCATGCCGCGGCGATCGGCCTGGAGTGCCACGCCGGCCACGGACTCAGCTTCGACACGGTCGGGCCGATCGCCGCCATCCCGACGATCGTCGAGTTGAACATCGGCCATTTCCTGGTCGGCGAGGCGATCTTCGACGGCCTGGACAGCGCCATCCGCCGCATGCGCGCCCTGATGGACGAGGCGCGTCCGGCGGCAACGCCTTGACAGGCGGCCCGGCGGCTGGCTTGATCGCCGCCTACCCACTCGAACAGGCAGCCTCGGAAAAATGCAAAGACGGAAAACCGGCGGCACGTGGGAAACGGCCAAGACGATCCTTTACGCCGTGGCCATCGCCATCGTGGTTCGCACCGTGGCGTTCGAGCCCTTCAACATCCCGTCGGGCTCGATGCTGCCGACGCTGCTGATCGGCGACTATCTGTTCGTCTCGAAATACTCGTACGGCTACAGCCGCCATTCGCTGCCGTTCAGCCCGGCGATCTTCCAGGGCCGGGTGATGGAAACCCCGCCCGAGCGCGGCGACGTGGTGGTGTTCAAGGTTCCCACCGACAACCGCACCGACTACATCAAGCGGGTGGTCGGGTTGCCCGGCGACCAGATCCAGATGCGCGGCGGGCTGCTGCACATCAACGGCACGCCGGTCGAGCGGCGCCAGATCGACGATTACGTGGCGCGCGACCGCATCGGCAGCATGATCCGCTACCCGCAGTTCATCGAGCGGCTACCCAACGGCGCGGAGCACACCATCATCGAGGCGGACGGCGACCGTGGCCACGCCGACGAGACGCCGGCCTTCATGGTGCCACCGAACGCCTATTTCATGATGGGCGACAATCGCGACAACTCGCAGGACAGCCGCTTCCTGGGCCCGGTGCCCGCCGAGAATTTGGTTGGCCGCGCCGAGGTGATCTTCTTCTCGACCGATGGCAGCGCGGCGCTTTGGGAAATTTGGAAATGGCCGTGGGCCATCCGCTTCATGCGCGTGTTCGATTCGATCGTCTGAGAATGGGTGAGAAACTCGAATCCGCGCTCGGCTACGCCTTCAAGCGCCCCTGGCTGCTGAACCAGGCGCTGACCCATCCCAGCGCCCTGCCGCCGCGCGCCAAGGGCGCCGCCACCGAATATGAGCGGCTGGAGTTCCTGGGCGACCGGGTGCTCGGACTGGTGATCGCCCAGATGCTGTTCGAGCGCTACCCGCACGAGCCCGAGGGCGCCCTGGCGCGGCGCCACGCCGCCCTGGTGCGCCGCGAGGCGCTGGCCCGCGTCGCCGAGTCGGTGGGGCTCAACGCCCACGTCCAGTTGTCGCGCGGCGAGGAGGAGACCGGCGGGCGCTCGAATCCCGCCTTGCTGGCCGACGCCTGCGAGGCGGTGCTTGGGGCGCTGTTCGCGGATGGCGGACTCGAGGCGGCGCAGGCCTTCATCACCGCCAACTGGGCGCCCTTGATGAACGAGGCGGTGACGCCGCCCAAGGACGCCAAGACCGCGTTGCAGGAATGGGCGCAAGGCTTGGGCAAGCCTTTGCCGGTCTACGAGACCCTGGGGATGGAAGGCCCGCCCCACGACCCCATTTTCAAGGTCTCGGTGCGGGTCGCCGATGTCGAGCCGGTGACCGGAAGCGGCCCCTCGAAGCGCGCCGCCGAGCAGGCCGCCGCCATCGCCCTGTTGGAAAAGGTCAAGGCATGAACACCCGTTGCGGCTTCGTCGCCATCGTCGGCGCCCCCAATGCCGGCAAGTCGACGCTGCTCAACCGTCTGGTCGGCGCCAAGGTGTCGATCGTCTCGCCGAAGGTTCAAACCACCCGCTCGCGCGTGCTGGGCATCGTGCTCGAGGACGAGGCGCAGGTGATTTTCGTCGACACGCCCGGCATCTTCCAGCCCAAGCGCCGCCTCGAACGCGCCATGGTGGCCGCCGCCTGGAGCGGGGCGGGCGACGCCGACATGGTGTGCGTGCTGATCGACGCCGCCAAGGGCATCGACGACAACAGCCGCGACATCATCGAGCGCCTGAGGCAGTCCGAGCGCAAGGCGACGTTGGCCCTCAACAAGGTCGACCTCGTCCGGCGCGACACGCTGCTGGGGCTGGCCGACACGCTGAACCAATCCGGCGTCTTCCAAGACATCTTCATGATCAGCGCCGAGACCGGCGACGGTGTTCCCGACCTGCTCGCCCATTTCCGCGCCAAAGTCCCGGAAGGCCCCTGGCTGTTCCCCGAGGACCAGATCTCGGACATGCCCAGCCGCCTGCTGGCCGCCGAGATCACCCGCGAGAAGGTGTTCCTCGAACTGCACGACGAGTTGCCCTATTCGATCGCCGTCGAGACCGAACGCTGGGAGGAACGCGGCGACGGCAGCGCCCGCGTCGATCAGGTGATCTATGTCCAGCGGGAAAGCCAAAAGCCCATCGTGCTGGGCAAAGGTGGGCGGAAAATCAAGGCGATCGGCGCGGCGGCTCGCAAAGAGCTGGAGCATCTTCTAGACCAGCGCCTGCACCTGTTCCTCTACGTGAAGGTGCGCGAAAACTGGCTCGACGACCGCGAACGCTACCGCGACATGGGGCTGGAATTCGACGTGTGAAGTATTCGACACCAAGGACACAAAGGACACCAAGAAACCAGGAGGGGGACGACATCGCGCGCCCTGGCTCCGTTCGCCTTGGTGTCCTTGGTGTCCTTGGTGTTTCCTTGCCCACACCCCGATGAACTGGGACGATGACGCCATCGTTTTGGCGGTGCGCCATCATGGCGAGACCAGCGTCATCGTCTCGCTGCTGACCGCCACGCATGGCCGCCATTCGGGGCTGGCGCGGGGCGGGGCGGGCAAGGCCAAGCGGGGCGTGCTGCAACCGGGCAACGCCGTGCGCGCCGCCTGGAAGGCGCGGTTGGCCGAGCATCTGGGTCTGCTGTCCTGTGAACTGATCCATCCCCACGCCGCCGCCGCGATGGACGATGCGGCGCGTTTGGCGTGCCTCGCCTCGGCCTGCGCGGTGGCCGAGGCGGCGCTGCCCGAGCGTCAGCCGCATCCCGCCGCCTATGCCGGTTTGGCCGCCTTGCTGGAGGCGCTGCCGGGCGAGGCGTGGCCCAGCATCTACGTCCATTGGGAGTTGGCGGTGCTGCGCGAGTTGGGCTTCGGCCTGGATCTCGGGCGTTGCGCGGCGACCGGGGTCAATGACGGACTGGCCTTCGTCTCGCCGAAGACCGGGCGGGCGGTGTCCGCCTCGGCCGGCGAGCCGTGGAGGGACAAGCTGCTGAAACTGCCCGCCTTCCTGGTGACCGGCGGCGTGGGGGGCGCGTCCGAGGTTGTCGAGGGGCTGGCGCTGACCGGCTTCTTCCTGGAAAAGAACGCCTTCGACAAGCCGACGCCGCCGGCCCGCACACGATTTGTTGACCGCCTGCGGGCCTGAGATACTATATCTGGCCTCCCGCGTACCAGAGGACCCGCATGACCGACACCGCCGCCACGGGCGAGATTCGCAATCTGCCGCTCGCCGACGCCCTGGGCGACCGTTATCTCGCCTACGCCATGTCGACCATCGTGTCGCGCTCGCTGCCCGATGTGCGGGACGGCTTGAAGCCGGTTCATCGGCGGCTGCTCTACGCCATGCAGGTGCTGAAGCTCGACCCCGACGCCGGCTTCAAGAAATGCGCCCGCGTGGTCGGCGACGTGATCGGCAAATACCATCCGCACGGCGACGCCTCGGTCTACGAGGCGCTGGTGCGCTTGGCGCAGGACTTCGCGGTGCGCTATCCGCTGGTCGAGGGGCAGGGCAATTTCGGCAATATCGACGGCGACAACGCGGCGGCCATGCGCTACACCGAGGCCCGCCTGACCGCCGTGGCGGCCGCCCTGATGGACGGCCTGGACGAGGATTCGGTCGACTTCCGCCCCACCTATGACGGCACCGAGGAAGAGCCGGTGGTGATGCCGGCGGCCTTTCCCAATCTGCTCGCCAACGGCTCGTCGGGGATCGCGGTGGGCATGGCCACCAGCATCCCGCCGCACAACGCGGGCGAGGTCTGCGACGCCCTGCTGCGCCTGATCCAAGAGCCCGACTGCCCGGTCGAGGCGCTGTGCGCCCTGGTGCCGGGGCCGGACTTCCCGACCGGCGGCGTGCTGGTCGAGACCCGCGAGAACATCGTCGAGGCCTACCGCACCGGCCGCGGCAGCTTCCGCCTGCGGGCGCGGTGGGCGGTCGAGAAGATGAGCCACGGGCTGTGGCAGATCGTCGTCACCGAGATTCCCTATCAGGTGCAGAAATCGCGCCTGATCGAGAAGGTCGCCGAGTTGATGGAGGTCCGCAAGCTGCCGCTGCTGGCCGACATCCGCGACGAATCGACCACCGAGGTGCGGGTGGTGCTCGAACCGCGCAGCCGCACCGTCGAGCCCGACATGCTGATGGAGCAGCTTTTCCGCCAGACCGATCTGGATGTGCGGGTGCCGCTCAACATGAACGTGCTCGATCGCGACAACACGCCCAAGGTGATGAACCTGAAGGAGGTGCTGCGCGCCTTCCTCGATCACCGCCACGAGGTGCTGGTGCGCCGCTCGCGCTATCGGCTGGACCGCATCGACCGGCGCCTCGAGGTGCTGGCGGGCTATCTGATCGCCTATCTCAATCTCGACGAGGTGATCCGCATCATCCGCGAGGAGGACGAGCCCAAGACCCACATGATGCGCGCCTTCGGCCTGACCGACGTCCAGGCCGAGGCGATCCTCAACATGCGGCTGCGCTCGCTGCGCCGCCTTGAGGAGATGGAAATCCGCCGCGAGCACGACACGCTGTCGGCCGAGAAGGCCAAGCTCGAGGCGCTGCTGGGCGACGAGAGGCGCCGCTGGAAGGCGGTGGCCACCGAGATCGGCCAGATTCGCAAGCGCTTCGGCCAAGAGACCGAACTGGGCCGCCGCCGCACCGAGATGGGCCGCGCCCCCTCGGCCGTGGTGGTGCCGATCGAAGCCTGGATCGAGCGCGAGGACATCACCGTGGTGCTGTCCGAGAAGGGCTGGCTGCGCGCCGTCAAGGGCCACGCCGCGACCGCCGAGGAGTTCAAGTTCAAGGAAGGCGACCAACTGCGCTTCATGGCGCATGCGGCGACCACCGACAAGCTGCTCGCCTTCGCCACCAATGGGCGCTTCTACACGGTGGGCTGCGACAAGCTGCCGCGCGGACGCGGCCACGGCGAGCCGCTGCGCCTGATGGTCGATCTGCCCAACGACGCCGAGATCGCCGCGCTGCTGGTCCACAAACCGGGACGGCGGCTGCTGGTCGCCTCGTCGGCCGGACGCGGCTTCGTGGTCGAGGAGGCCGAGGTGATCGCCCAGACCCGCGTCGGCAAGCAGATCCTCAACCTCGCCGACGACGAGAAGGCGCTGTTCTGCTTGACCGTCGAGGGCGACGCGGTGGCGGTGCTGGGCGAAAACCGCAAGCTGTTGGTCCTGATGGCCGACGAGGTGCCGGTGATGACCCGCGGGCGCGGCGTCCAGTTGCAGAAATACCGCGACGGCGGCATGGCCGACGTCAAGAGCTTCACGTTGGCCCAGGGCCTGTCCTGGAAGTCCGGCGAGCGGCAGCGCACCGAGACCAATCTGGCGCCCTGGCTGGGGCGGCGGGGTGGCATCGGGCGCATGCCGCCGAATGGATTCCCGCGCTCCAACAGGTTTGCTTGAGGCGGCGCGGCCTGTTATGACTCGGGTATAGTGCGACTCGCGCAAAGGAGTCCCCCGCATGCCGACTTTCGTCTCGGTCCTTTCGCCGGCCTCGCCGCGTTGGCGGGCGCTCAGCCAATTGGCGTTGGTGCTCGGCGGCACCGCGCTCCTCACCCTGTCCGCCAAGATCCAGGTGCCGTTCTGGCCGGTGCCGATGACCATGCAGACCTTCGCGGTCATCGTGCTGGCCATGGCCTACGGCTTCAGGCTGGGCACCGCCACCGTGGCGCTGTACCTGCTGGAAGGCGCCCTCGGCCTGCCGGTTTTCGCGGGCACCCCCGAGAAGGGGATCGGGCTGGCCTATATGACCGGGCCGACCGGCGGCTATCTGGTCGGCTTCCTGGCCGCCGCCGCCCTGGCCGGCTGGCTGGCCGAGCGGGGCTTCGACCGCGGCTTCTGGAAGGCCGGGCTGGTCAATCTGCTGTGCACCGCGCTGATCCTGACCTGCGGAGTCGCCTGGCTGTCGGCGATCGTCGGCTTCGACAAGGCGGTTTCGGTCGGTCTGCTGCCCTTCGCCGCCGCCTCGCTGCTGAAGATCGGGTTGGGCGCCGCGGTGATGCCGCTGGCTTGGCGCCGACTCGCCGCGTTTCGGGCATAATTCCGAAAGAGACACCGCCATGGGCTTCCTGCTGACCATCAGCAAGCTGATCGACGCGCTCAACGAACGGGTTGGCCGGATCGTCTATTGGGGAATCCTGGCGGCGGCGCTGATCAGCAGCTTCAACGCCGTGATGCGTTATGCCGTGAACTACAGTTCGAATGCCTGGCTCGAGGTGCAGTGGTACCTGTTCGCCATGGTCTTCCTGCTGTCGGCGGGCTACACGCTGCTGCGCAACGAGCACATACGCATCGACGTGGTGACGGGGCGGTTCTCGCGCCGGACGCAGGCTTGGATCGACGTGCTGGGCACGCTGTTCTTTCTGCTGCCGATGGCGGTGACCATCATGATCCTGTCCTGGCCGATGGTGACCAGTTCCTTCGTCGGCCAGGAGATGTCGGGCGATGCCGGCGGCTTGGTGCGCTGGCCGGTCAAGGCGATGATCCCGGCGGGATTCCTGCTGCTTTCGCTGCAAGGCCTGTCCGAGTTGATCAAGCGCATAGCCTTCCTGGCCGGGCGCATCGAGGACCCGCTGGGCAAACAAGGCGGTCCCCATTCGCACGCTTCGGCGGAGGGCTGAGCGATGAGCAGCTTCGTCATCGCCAACATGGCGCCGCTGATGTTCGGGGCGCTGGTGTTCTTTCTGCTGTGCGGCTATCCGGTCGCCTTCGCGCTGGCCGCCAACGGCATCGCCTTCGGCCTGCTGGGCATCGAGTTGGGCCTGCTGACGCCCGCCTTGTTCCAGGCGCTGCCCGAGCGCGTGTTCGGCATCATGCGCAACGACACCTTGTTGGCCATCCCGTTCTTCACCTTCATGGGGCTGATCCTCGAACGATCCGGGATGGCCGAGGAACTGCTCGACACGATCGGCCAGCTTTTCGGGCCTTTGAGGGGTGGACTCGCCTATGCGGTGGTGTTCGTGGGCGCCCTGCTGGCGGCGACCACCGGCGTGGTGGCGGCCAGCGTCATCTCGATGGGACTGATCTCGCTGCCGATCATGTTGCGCTATGGCTATGACCGGCGGGTGGCGACCGGCGTGATCGCCGCCTCGGGCACCCTGGCCCAGATCATCCCGCCCAGCTTGGTGCTGATCGTGCTGGCCGACCAACTCGGCCGCTCGGTGGGGGCGATGTACGAGGCGGCGCTGCTGCCCGGTCTGGTGCTGACCAGCCTTTACGCCGTCTACATCTTCGGCGTGACGATGGTCTACCCCAAGGCGGCTCCGGCGCTGCCCAAGGAGGCGCGCTCGCTGACCGGGCTGACGCTGGCGCGGCGGGTGGTGGTTTCGCTGCTGCCGCCGCTGGTCCTGATCTTCCTGGTGCTGGGCACCATCTTCGTCGGAATCGCCACGCCCACCGAGGGCGGCGCGATGGGCGCCACCGGAGCCCTGATCCTGGCGCTGGCCAAGCGCAAGCTGGGATGGGGATTGCTGCGACAGGCGATGGACACCACGGCCAAGCTGTCGTCCTTCGTGCTGTTCATCCTGATCGGCTCGACGGTGTTCGGCTTGGTGTTCCGCGCGGTCAATGGCGACCTGTGGGTCGAGCATCTGCTGACCGGCCTGCCGGGCGGTCAGTTGGGCTTCCTGATCGTCGTCAACATCATGGTGTTCCTGCTGGCCTTCTTCCTCGATTTCTTCGAGCTGGCCTTCATCATCGTGCCGCTTCTCGCCCCCGTGGCCGAGAAGTTGGGCATCGACCTGATCTGGTTCGGCGTGTTGCTGGGGATCAACATGCAGACCTCGTTCATGCATCCGCCCTTCGGCTTCGCCCTGTTCTATCTGCGCAGCGTGGCGCCGCGCGGAGCCTATCAGGACCGGGTGACCGGCAAGATGACCGAGGGCATCACCACGGGGCAGATCTATTGGGGCGCGGTGCCCTTCGTGATCATCCAGATCGTCATGGTCTGCCTGGTCCTGCTGTTCCCCGACCTGGTCTCGACCGGAGACAAGGGGAAGGATCTCGACCTGAAGAACATCCAGATCGAGATGCCGAAGGCCGATTATTGAAAAAGCCCCGCTTTCGCGGGGCTTTTCCAGGTTTCAAAGGCTATTTCTTCGCCCTGGTCGACTGCATGTAGCGGTCGAACGAGAACTCGGCCACGTCGAACCATTCAAGCTGCGTGTCCAGGAACGGCTTCCACTGGCTGTAGACCGCGGCGAATTTGGGATTGGTCTTCGCCGTGTCTTCATACAGATCGTAAGCCGAGCGATGGCAGGCGTCCAGGATCGCCTTCGAGAACAGCTTCAGCTTGGCGCCGCCGCCGACCAGCTTCTTCAGCGCCACCGGGTTCTGGACGTCGTACTTCGCCTGCATCGAGATGTTGGCGCCGGCGCAGGCGTTTTCGAAGGCGGCTTGATAGTGCTTGGGCAGACCGGCCCACGCCGTGCTGTTGACGTAGAACGAGACGTTGGGACCGCCTTCCCACCAGCCGGGAGCGTAGTAGTAGGGGGCGACCTTGTAGAAGCCCAGCTTCTCGTCGTCATAGGGGCCGACCCACTCGGCGGCGTCGATGGTGCCCTTCTCCAGCGACGGATAGATGTCGCCGCCCGCGATTTGCTGCGGCACGACGCCCAGCTTGGTCAGGACTTGGCCGGCATAGCCGCCGATCCGCATCTTCAAGCCCTTGAGGTCGTCGACGGTGTTGATCTCCTTGCGGAACCAACCGCCCATCTGGGTGCCGGTGTTGCCACCGGGGAAGGCGACGATGTTGAAGTCCTTGAAGAAGTTGGCCATCAGCTCGCGGCCGCCGCCGTGATACAGCCAGGCGTTCTGCTGGCGCGAGTTGAGCCCGAAGGGCATCGCCGAGTCGAAGGCGAAGGTCGGGTCCTTGCCGACATAATAGTACGAGACGGTGTGGCCGCACTCGACGGTGCCATCCTTGCAGGCGTCCATCACCTGCAGGCCGGGAACGATTTCGCCACCAGCGAACACGCGGATCTGGAACTTGCCGTCGGTCGCTTCCGACAGGCGCTTGGCCATCTCCTCGCCGCCGCCATAGATGGTGTCCAGGCTTTTGGGGAAGCTCGAGGCGAGGCGCCACTTGACCTCGGGCATCGCCTGCGCGATGGCGGGCTTGGGGAAGCTCGACACGGCGACGGCGGCGGCTGCGCCGGTCGTCGCGGCGCCGGTCAGAAATTCACGACGTTTCATTGTTGGGATCCTCCCCGAATGGGAATGGTGTGAGGACCCGATTATAACGCCAATGGGGGCCAAAGCAACCGGCAGGGCTACTCGGCCGCCTGCATGTCCTTGTTTTTTCCGAAGTTTTCGGTGTCCAGCACTTTCCAGCCGCCGGGACCGAAGGCTTCGAGCGGCCTGAAGCGCGCCTTGTAGGACATCTTGCGGCTTTCGGCGATCCAATAGCCCAGATAGACGTAAGGCAGGCTCCGTCTCCGGGTTTCCTCGATCAGCCAAAGGATCATGCAGGTCCCCAGGCTCATCGCCGCGAGGTCGGGGTCGAAGAAGCTGTAGACGGCGGACAGGCCGTCGCTCATGCGATCGGTTAGGCACACCGCCACCAGCCGGCCGCCCGGCTCGCGGAATTCGACCAGGAAGGTGTCGATCGGGCTGTCCTCGACCATCGAGCGGTAGTCGTAGAAACCCATCAGCGCCATGTCGCCGCCGGAGTGGCGCGAGTCCTGATAGCGCGAGAACAGCCGGTATTGCTCGGCGGTGGCGCGGGGCGGCACCTCGCGGGCCTCGAGATGGCCGTTGGCGCGCCAGACCCGCCGCATGGCGCGCGCCGGCTCGAATTCATCCACCACGATACGCACGGGGATGCAGGCGTTGCAGCCCGGGCAGGCCGGGGTATAGGCGATCGAGTGGCTGCGGCGGAAGCCGGCCCGCGACAGCGCCTCGTGCAGGATCTCGGCGTCGGGTCCGGCCAATTCGGTGACGATCTTCCGCTCCAGGCGACCGGCCACATAGGGGCAGGGCAGGGGCGCCGTGGTGAAGAAGAAGTGCGGCCGCTTCAACGGGATGTGATCCATGCTCGCGCACTCGCTCCGGCTGTTCGGCGGCGCGCGGTCCGAAATCCGCGCGCCTCGTCGTCAATATGGTGCAGCCGCCGGAACGTCACCAGCGGTCAAGCCCAACCTCCCCCATCCGGCGGTAGACGCATGACGACAGTGCCGGACGCCCAGTCATGCAGCGTGCGCCGCCGCGGATTGAACAACGCGACCACCAGCACCACGAAACCCGTCACCATGACCGAGACATAGAAAACCACCGTCATCACCAGCGCCTGGACCAAGCTGGGCCGCGGCGACTCGTCGATCAGATTGACCACCCGCAGACCGAACAGCCGCATGCCCAGGGTGGACGATCGCGGCCCGCCGATCAACAAGCTGTGATAGAGGAGCGGCACCGCCGCCGTCGCCGCCGCCTGAATCGGCGCGGCCAAGCCAAAAGTCATGATGGTCAACAGGCCGGTGGCCACCCAGACGACCACCACCACCGTTCCGACGATCAGGACGTCGACGAAATAGGCGGCCATCCGCCGCAGCGGCACCGCTTCGTAATATTGCGGCTGGACCAATGGGTCGGGGACGTGGGAACCGACCGGCCAGGGAGTATCGGGCATGGCATCCTCCGAATGGGTGCCGCCGCGCCTAGCGCCTGACGCCAGCCGGCGCGAGTTGCGGAACGATGTTGATCGGCGGCGGCGCCGTCGGGATGGCCGAAGGCGCGGCCGGCAGGGCCGCGGCGGCGTCCTGATCGTCGGAACGGTGGTGGTGGTCGTCTGGGTGGCCACCGGCCTGTTGACCATCATGACTTTT
>JADGAL010000119.1 GCA_015232025.1 Alphaproteobacteria bacterium | reverse complement strand
GACCTTGTCGGCCTTGGCGCCGCCCACGACGGTTTCCACGCCGCTGACCGCCAGGGTGTTGCCGCGGTCGCCCAGCGTCAGCCGATCGGTGCCGGCGCCGCCGATCACCTCCTCGATCGCCGCCATCAGCATGGTGTTGCCGCGGCCGCCCAAGGTCAGCACGTCATGGGCCTCGCCACCGATCAGGGTCTCGATCGCGGCGACGGTCACCCGGTTGGCGTCGCCGCCCAGGTTGATCCAGTCGTCGCCGGCCCCACCGATCACGGTCTCGATGCCCGAGATGAACACCGTGGCGCCGCCGTCGGCGAGGTCGACCCACTGGCCCCCCCCGCCGCCGCTCACCGTCTCGATGCCGGTGATGCGGACATGCGCGCCACTCGCGGTCACCGAGACGGAATCGGGGCCGGCCGCGCCGACCAACTCCTCGACGCCGCCCGTCACGGTGGTGGTGGTCGGGGTGGTGGTGGTCGGGGTGGTCGTGGTCGGAGTCGTCGTGGTCGGCGTGGTCGTGGTGGGGGTGGTCGGAGTCGTGGTGGTCGGAGTCGTGGTGGTCGGGGTGGTCGGGGTGGTCGGGGTGGTGGTCAGGCCCCAGGCCTCCTCGATGTCCGTGACGGACAGGGTGGCGTCCCAAAAGGCCAGCGTCTCGACGCCGGTCAGCACATCCGTGCCCAGATCGTCGAAGTTCTCGTCCTTGCGATAATAATGATCGACCTGCAACGCCCCGCTTTCCGTCCGCGAGAAGCGGAAGCCGGAATAATTGCCGCCGTAATGGGCGATGTCCTGGCCGTCGCCGCCGGTCAGCGTATCGTCGCCCACGCCGCCGTCGAGGCTGTCGTTGCCCGAGCCGGCGCTCAACTTGTCATTGCCCGCCTTGCCGGTCAAATTGTCGCGCGACGACCCGCCCAGCAAAACGTCGTCGTAAGGCGTGCCATAAAGATATTTGATCTCGCCCGTATCGCCCGAATCGGACGAGTCGTCGGTCGCGTCGTCGTCGTCGTCGTCATCGCCACCGCCGCCCGACGGAGAGTCGAGCCCCAACGCGTCGAGCAGATCGGCCGTTTTGATCTTGGTGTCCCAGAAATGCAGGTTTTCGACGTCGTACAGCACGTCGGTGCCAAGATCGTCGAATCGATCCTCGGACCGATAATACTGGTCGGCGACCAAGCCGCCATCGCTTTGCATCGTGAAGCGGAAGCCGCTGTAATGGCCCTGGAATGTCGCGGTGTCGTTCCCGTCGCCGCCCTTGATGGTGTCGTCGCCGGTCGAGCCCTCGATACTATCGTCACCCGCTCCGGCGGTGACATAGTCGTTGCCCCCCGAGGCGTTGAACGTGTCATTGCTGGAAGTGCCGATCAGCGTGTCGGCGTTTGGCGTGCCATTTTGGGTCCAACCCATCGCAACCTCCATCGTGGCGACCCCATTCTGGGGCGCTTAATCAGGACAAATTATGCTCCCCTTTTTCTACTTGGCAATACGGAATATTTCCCCTCTGTACTTGAGTCGATTGCGTTAAATTTTTAGCAAAGAATTTACCGCATTGTCGGGCGGGGTGCGGTGCGAATTCCCCTCGACGTACGGAAGTTGCGTAGCGCCAACCGCATGCGCAACTTTGCAAAAGGTATTGCAGCGCAACACGAACTTCGGTATTAACCATCCCTTCATACGGCACCCACGCCACCCTTCCGGGTCGGTCGGGGCCCTGGGCATGAACAACGGTGAGTGGCGCGACATGGCGGATTCGGTTTCCATCGCGTTGACCGGCAGCGGCGGCGCAGGCGTGATGACGGCGGGGCAAATCCTGCTGGACGCCGCGGCCAAGGCCGGCCTTTACGGCTTGATGGGTCGTTCGACGGGGCCGCAGATTCGCGGCGGCGAGGCGGCGGCGCTGGTGCGCCTGTCGACCCGCCCGGTGGACTCGCCCGACGATCTTTATGACGTGCTGGTCGCCTTCGACTGGGAAAATGTCAACCGCTTCGCCGCCGAGCTGCCGCTCGGGCCGGACAGCATCATCCTGTGCGACCCTTCGGCCGGCGAGATCCCCTCGGCGATCGCGGCTTACGGCGCCAAGGTGGTGCCGATGCCGTTCAAGGAGATGGCCAAGGCCATTCCCGGCGCCCGCGCCAACATGATCGGCGTCGGCGTGCTCAGCGTGCTGACCCGCCTTGACGAGGGCGCGATCGTCGACGTGCTGACCCGCCAACTCGGCCGCAAGGGCGAGGAAGTGCTGAAGTCGAGCACCTCGGCCGTCGCGGCCGGCGCCAAGGCCGCCGGGGGCATGACCCCGATCGCCGATCTGTCGGGCACCGCCGAAGCCGGACCCGAGCGCTGGAACATCAGCGGCAACGAGGCGGCCGGCGTCGGCGCGCTGCGCGGCGGCGTCAAGTTCTGCGCCGCCTATCCGATCACGCCGGGCACCGAGATCCTCGAGTTCCTGGCCCCCAACCTGCCCAAGGTGGGCGGCGTCCTGGTGCAGGCCGAGGACGAGTTGGCCTCGATCAACATGTGCATCGGCGGCTCGTTCGGCGGCGCCGCCTCGATCACCGCGACCTCGGGTCCGGGCCTCGCTTTGATGACCGAGTCGCTCGGCCTCGCGGTGGCGTCCGAGACTCCGGTGGTGGTGGTCGACGTGATGCGCGGCGGCCCCTCGACCGGCATCCCGACCAAGTCCGAGCAAAGCGATCTCAACATCGCCGTCTACGGCCTGCACGGCGACGCGCCGCATCTGGTGATCGCCGCGTCCTCGATCGGCGACTGCCTGTTCTCGACGCAATGGGCGGTGCATCTGGCCGAAGCGCTGCAAACTCCGGCCATCGTGCTGTCCGATCAGGCGATGGGCCAGGCCCGCGCCATCATCGACCGCCCGGCCGACGTCGCGTTCATGGCGCGCCGTCTGGTGGCCAACGCGCCGCTCGAGAATTACAAGCGCTACGCCGTGACCGCCTCGGGCGTCTCGCCGATGGCCATTCCCGGCACGCCCGGCGGCGAATACACCGCCGATGGCCTTGAACACACCGAGACCGGCACGCCGTCCAGCCAGAACGCCGACCACACCGCCCAGTTGAACAAGCGCAAGCGCAAGCTGGACCAGTTCGACTATGGCAGCCACTGGGCCGACCTCGAGGGCGAGGGCGACATCGCCGTGCTGACCTTCGGCTCGGCGATCGGCCCGGCCCGCGAGGCGATCGAACGCGCCGCCGCCAAGGGCGTCAAGGCGCGGCTGGTCGGGCTGCGCCTGATCACGCCCATCCAGCCCGAGAAGATGGCCGAGGCGCTGAAGGGCGTCAGCCGCGTGCTGGTGGTCGAGCAGACGCACGACGCCCAATTCCACAAGTTCCTCCGCGCCCATTACGATCTGCCGGGCAAGGTGGAACTGCTCAATCGCGCCGGGCCGCTGCCGATGCGTCCGGGCGAAATCGAAAACCGTCTCAGCGCCGGGGTGTGAAGCCATGGATTGTTCCCTCAACGCCAAAGCCGCTCCCGACCAGAAGGACTATCGGACCACGTTGAAGCCCGTCTGGTGTCCGGGTTGCGGCGATTTCTCGGTCCTGATGTCGATCACCCGCGCGATGGCCGAACTGGGCCTTCAGCGGCACGAGACGGCGCTGATCTCGGGCATCGGCTGCTCGTCGCGCATTCCCGCCTACACCAGCGTGTACGGCTTCCACGGCGTCCACGGCCGCGCCCTGGCGATCGCCACCGGCGTCAAGGTGGCGCGGCCCGACCTCACCGTGATCGCGGCGGGCGGCGACGGCGACGGCTTCTCGATCGGCGGCAACCACTTCCTGCATTCCTGCCGGCGCAACGTCGACATGACCTACATCGTCATGGACAACGAGGTCTATGGCATGACCAAGGGCCAAGCCTCGCCGACCACCGACTCGGATTGGAAGAACAGCAAGCTGACCCCGGAAGGCACCGGCGTCTCGCCGGTCGAGCCGGTGCATCTGGCCATCGCGGCCGGCGCCAATTTCGTGGCGCGCGGCTTCTCGGGCGATCCCAACGAGGTGGCCCGCCTGATCGCCGCCGGCATCCGCCATCCCGGCTTCTCGTTCGTCCATATCCTTAGCCCCTGCGTCACCTATCGCCCCGAGCAACGCGATTGGAAGACCATGGTCCACAAGGACGAGCGTCCGCCCGCCTCGACCATGCCCGAGGCGTTGCACCGTCTGGCCGAGGACGACGGCTTCTCGGTCGGCATCCTGTACGCCGGCAAGCGCCCGCCCTTCCAGCCCTCGCTGAAGGCGACCGGCAGCCTGGCCGAGATCGAAAAGAAGTACGTGGCATGAACGACCTTCCCACCTTCCTGGCCCACGCCGTCGCCCTGGAACGTGAGGCCGCCGAGCGTTACGCCGAACTGGCCGAAACCCTGGAAGCCCACCACAACGCCGAGGCCGCCGAGCTGTTCCGCCGCCTCGCCCACTTCTCGCGCCTGCATCAGGCCGAGGTGGAGGAGCGGGCCAAAGGCCACGCCCTGCCCCACCTCGCCCCCTGGCAGTACAAATGGGACGAGCCCGAAGGCCCGGAATCGGCGGCCATCGAGCGCACCCATTACCTGATGACGCCCTACCACGTCCTGCACCTCGCCCTGACCAACGAGCGCAAGGGCATGGCCTACTACGCCCGGGTCGCCGCCGAATCGACCGACCCGGACATCCGCCGCATGGCCAAGGAAATGGCCGACGAGGAATCCGAGCACGTCGTCATGCTCGAAGAGTGGATCAAAAAGGTCCCCGAGCCCGACGCCGATTGGGACGAAGACACCGATCCGCCGGTCGTCGCGGATTGAGTCTCGAAGGGGCGCTCCGAGGGGCGCCCCTTTTTCTTTTCAGCCGGCCCGCCTCGCGCCTATCATCGGCCGATGGCCACCGACATGCGGATCGTCGGCGAGCGGCGCGCGTCGCGCTGGGTCGCCGAATGCCTGGACGCGATGCGCGACGACCCCGAACGGGTGCGCGCCATCGCCGCGCGTCATCTCGATCTGCTGGAACGAAACGACACCTGCGGCCGCTCCTGGATCGAGCGCTGGCGCGGCCTGCTCAAGCTGTCCCCCGACGAGATCGCCTCCATCGCCTTGGCCGAGACCGACGAGGGTCAGGGCTTGCGCGCCACCGCGCCGTTTCCCGGCGTGCTGGACAACGCGCGGCGCTGGGCCATCCATCGCGAGATCGGGCCATGATACCGGCGAGCGGTCGAGCCGACCGATCGTCGGAAGCCGCCATTGCGGCGGCGGCCAAGGGCGCCGGGGCGCCCGCCCGGCGAGGGGCCGATGAGGCGAGCCAATACATTGGCGCGCCGGTATGAAGCGCCCCGACCTGGAGCACGTCCTGCGCGCCGCGGCGGCGATCACCGGCGAGGCGGAATTCGTCGTGGTCGGCAGCACCGCCATCCTGGCGCAGTTTCCCAACGCGCCGGCAGGGTTGGTGATGTCGCAGGAGGCGGACCTTTATCCGGTGGCGCATCCCGAATTGGGCGATTTGATCGAAGGAACCATCGGCCGCGACTCGCCCTTCCACGGCACCTTCGGCTATTACGCCGACGCGGTCGGTCCCGAGACGGCCAAGCTGCCCCGCGAGTGGCGCTCGCGCGCGATCCGCTTGGCCGGCCCGGCGACCGGGGGCGCCACCGCCTGGTGCCCCGAGGTCCATGACTTGGCCGCCGCCAAGCTGGTGGCGGGGCGCGAGAAGGATGTCGATTGGGTGCGCGGCGCGGTCGCGGCGGGGCTGGTCGCGCCGGATCGACTGATCGGACGGCTCGACGACGTCGAGGCCGAACCGGCTTTGATCGAGGCGGCGCGGCGGCGCGCCTCGACGCTTGGGTGATCAGCCCTCGCCGCGGTGCCAGCCGCGCAGCTTGAAGAACAGGATCACCCCGGCCAGGACCAGCGTCACCCCGTTGGCCAGGATCAGCGGCACGTCGTTCCTCAGCACGCCGTAGATCAGCCACAGCACGATGCCCACGACCAGCGCCAGGAACATCGCCATCGACAGGTCGCGGGTGGCGCCGGTCCGCCAGGTCTTGATCACCTGGGGCAGGAAGGCGATGGTGGTGAGCGTGCCGGCCACGGCGCCGAGGACGTCGACGAACTGCATCAATCACTCCGAGGGAGGCGGGCGGGCATGCTGGGATATATCACGCTTCTGCTGCTTTGCCAGCTTGCCGGAGAGGTGGCCGTCCGTCTGGTCGGCCTGCCCGTCCCCGGTCCCGTGCTGGGCATGATGCTGCTGTTCGGCGGGCTGGTCTGGAAGGGCGCCGTGCCCGAGGGGCTGGACGGCGCGGCGCAAGGGCTGTTGCGTCACCTGTCGCTGCTGTTCGTGCCGGCCGGGGTGGGCGTCAGCCTGCATCTGCCGCTGGTCGCCCAGGAATGGCTGCCGATCTCGGCGGCGCTGGTCGGCAGCACGCTGGCCACCATCATGGTCACCGCCTGGATCATGCAAAGGCTGGCGAAATGAGCCCGGCCGCCGATCTTCAAGCGATCTGGGTCTATCTGGCGACCACGCCGCTGGTCGGCCTGACCGTGACGCTGGTCGCCTATCAGGTGGGCGACTGGATTTATGTGCGCGGCGGGCGCAATCCGCTGCTCAACCCGGTGCTGCTCGCCGTGCTGGTGCTGGTCGGGCTGCTGACCGCCACCGGAACCGACTACGCCACCTATTTCGAGGGGGCGCAATTCGTCCATTTCCTGCTGGGACCGGCCACGGTGGCGCTGGCGGTGCCGCTGTATCGGCAACTGCACGCCCTGCGAAAGTCGCTGCTGGCCATCGTCACCGCGATCCTGTGCGGATCGGTCACGGCGGCGGCCAGCGCGGTGGCGATCGGCTGGGCGCTGGGCGCCTCGCGCCAGACCCTGCTGTCTTTGGCGCCCAAATCGGTCACCACCCCCATCGCCATGGGCATATCCGAGGAACTGGGTGGCCTGCCGTCGCTGACCGCGGTATTGGTCATCCTGACCGGAATCCTGGGGGCGGTGGGCGGCGCCTTCGTGCTGAACTGGATCGGGGTGCGCGACTGGCGCGCCCGAGGCTTGGCGATCGGCGTCGCGGCGCACGGCATCGGCACCGCGCGGGCCTTGCAGGTCAACGAGGTGGCCGGCGCCTTCGCCGGCTTGGCGATGGGACTGAACGGGCTGGCGACCGCCGTGCTGCTGCCGGTCCTGGTGGAACTTTTCGGATAGGAGATTCCCTATGGGCCGCATCGACGCGCGATTGAAGGAACTGGGCATCGAACTTCCCGCCGCCGCCGCCGCGGTGGCCAATTACGTGCCCTTCGTGGTGGCGGGCGGCCTGGTGTTCGTCTCGGGCCAGATCACCATGAAGGACGGCAAGCCGCATTGGCTGGGCCGCCTGGGCGAAACCCGCACCGTCGAGGAAGGCTATCAGGCGGCGCGGCTGTGCGGCCTGAACCTGATCGCCCAGGCCCGCGCCGCCTGCGGGGGCGACCTCGACCGCGTGCGCCGCGTGGTGCGCCTGGGCGGCTTCGTCGCCTGCACGCCGGAATTCACCGACCACCCCAAGGTGGTCAACGGCGCCTCGGACCTGATGGTCGAGGTGTTCGGCGAGGCCGGCCGCCACGCCCGCGCCGCCGTCGGCGCGCCATCGCTGCCGCTGGGCGTGCCGGTCGAGATCGACGCGGTGTTCGAGATCGGGTGAGCGGGTCAGCCCGCCTTGCGCAAGGACTGGATGTAGCTTCTCAGCACGGCGTTCATGCGCGACTGATAGCCGGGGCCCTGGCTCTTGAACCACTCAAGCACGTCCTTCTCGATGGGAATCGAGTTATGGACCTTGGTCTCGGGAGCCACGACTTCGGCGTCCCGCCACCAGCCCTTGGGCATGATGGGCACGGCGTCGGGGTCATGCGCCACGGCGCGGGCGATGTCTTCGTCCGTCATCGCGTCGAAGGCCGCCCACGGATCAGCATCCTGGGCGGTGGGATTGTGGGCAGCTTTCGAGATAGACTTGTTTCTCATGGCTCGTAGCCTTTCTCACAGCACGAACGACATGCTTTTGTCCATCGTCGCGATAGGTGACGGCGACAATCCGCCCCTCGACCACTCCGATCGCCATCCAGCGACCGCTCTGTCCATCATCCAACGCCTTGCGAATCCAGCAGCCGTCGAAAACCTTTGCCAGGTCGTCGGCATCGAGAAATCGCCTGACGATGGCTCCGGGACTCCCTTCCGCCGACATCCGCCCAGCCTGAATCAAATCGTGCACTCGATTGTATATACGCGCGCGCGGCCGATCAAGCGATCCGCCGCGTCACCCGAATCCACCCAACGTCACCCCATCGCCTGCCCCAGCAGATGGATGATCAGCCCGACCAGCCCCCCGACCAGCGTCCCGTTGATGCGGATGTATTGCAGATCGCGCCCGACCTGGAGTTCCAGCTTGTCGACCACGGTGCGGGTGTCCCACATCCGCACCACGCCGGCGATGAAGGCGCCGATTTCGCCGCGGTTGGGGATCACATAGGCCAGCACGGCGCGTTCCAGCCAGCCGTTGACCATGGCGCGCAGGGCCTCGTCCTCGCGCAGGCGGGCGGCGAAGGCTTGCAGTGCGCGTTCGATGCCGGCTTGCATGCGGCCGTCGTCGCGGCTGGCGTCGGCGGTGGCCACGGCGCGCAGATCGACCCATAGGGCGTCGAAATAGGCGCGCACCGCCGGGTGGCGCAGCAGATCGTCGCGGATGCGCTCGCCGGCCGCCGCGTAGGCGGGATCGTGGATCAGCGAGTCCGACAGGCCCAGGATGGCCTCGTGGAAGTCCTCGCGCCAGGGATGGTCGGGATGGCGCGCCTCGTCGACGGTTTCCGACACGCCGGTCAGGATCTTTTCGGTCAGCTTGTCGTCGACCCAGTCCGGCATCCAGCGACCGCTTTTGGACGCCACCTTGTCGCGGATCACGGCCCGATTGCGGTACAGGAACAGGGCGGCCCAATCCAGCGCGTGGTCGAACAGGGCCTGGTGCTTGCGATGGGCGACCAGCAGGGCGAGGATGCGCCCGACCAGCGGCGCCGCCTCGACCTGACCCAGCCGCTTGACCACCACGGCGCGCAGGAAGGCGCGCAGCCGCGCGTCGCCCTCGCCTGCCAGCAACGACGGCACCATCGAGGCCAGCCGGCCCGCCACCGCGCGGCCGTTGCG
>JADGAL010000118.1 GCA_015232025.1 Alphaproteobacteria bacterium | reverse complement strand
TCGCCGATCAGGTCGGCGCGGGTCAAGCCGAACAGGTCGATCGCCGGCTGGCAGACGAAGAACCGGGTGTTGCCGGAGTCCTTGGCCTGGCGGATCAGATCGAGCGGATTGACGTAGTTGGAGTCCTTGACGCGCTTTTTGAATCCGGCATCCAGCGCCGACAGCTCGCAGGCCAGGTCCAGCTTCCCGATCTTGCCCTTCACGAAGGCGGTCACGCCCCCCATGGCGACACAGACATCGACCTTTTCCGCGACGGCGCTGGCCGCCGCGGCCATGATCAGCGCCGAGTAGACCTGATCCAGAGCCGCCGAATTCACGCAGATGGCAACTTTTCTGGCCGTGGCCATGGTCACCTCCCAAGATTTTTATCTTTATGGGAAGATGGTAAGTCGGCGCACAGGCAGTGTCAACCAGCACAAGCCAGCGATTACTAACGTTCTACTTGTGACATATTATCATGATGCTGCATGACGTTTCGGGCCCAACTCTGCCTTTTTGGCATAACGGGCCCGACCGCCGTCACATGTCGGCGACGCCCACCACCCGATGTGCGGCGACCACCTCGTCGAGCGGCCATTCGATCTCGATCGCGGGATTGTACTGGCGCAGCACCAGCTTGCTCGCCGTGCGGCGCACGAATTCCTTGATGTAGCAAAGGGGATGGCCGAAATCGTCGGACGGGCGGATCTGCACCACCACGCCGCATCCGGGGGTCAGCGGGCGGTTGGGATTGACGTGCAGCACCCACCCCGGCTGGAACATCGGGTGCATGCTTTCGCCGGTCACCCAGACGGCGAAGGCGTTGCGCACCCCGGTCAGTTGGGGCGGGCGCTCGATGTATTCCTGCACCTCGCCGTTCCACTCGAACGAGCCGTCCTGGCCGCCGACCGCCGCGCCGTGGACGGGCAGGTTGCGCGGCAATTCCCCGCTCGCCGCCACCGGCTGGGGATCGGCGACGAAGGGATCGTCGACCGCGTGGGGGCGGGCCACCGCGGCGCCGCTGATGGCGCGCAGCACGTCCTCGACGGGGCAGCGCAGGAAGGTCGCGACCTGCACCGCCTCGGCGCCTTTCATCTGGCGCTCGCCCTTCAGAAGGCGCGACACGGCCGAGGCGTCCAACCCGAGATGGCGGGCGAGATCGGCCTGCGTGCGCCCCTGCGCGGTGAGTCTGTCTTTGAACCAAGGCTTGTCCATGCCGCGCAAGATTGCATATGCCACAAGCCGCGCCAAGTGCGATTTTGACCATATGGCTTGACGGCATATGCGCAATGCGCAATCATGCGTGCGATCACGGGAACCACCGCGCCATCACGCAAGGAGAAATAGGCATGACCCGCGTCCGAACCAGCCTGGAGGGGCGAACCGCCTCGGGCTACTCCGCCGACGAGATCAAGGGGCGAGCCCGCCGCGAGGCGACCCGCGCCTGGAAATCGCCCATCCCGATCCTGGTGGTCGCGCTCGACGACGACCGCCTGACTTGGCCGGAGCGCGAGCTGATCCGCCAATTGGGCGAGCGGCTGACCCAACCGGGGAGCGCCGCGCCATGACCTGGACCCCGCCCCTCGTGGAACAAATCATGAACGAGGCCGCCACCACGCTGCGCCGCCTGCCCGCCCACGGGCCGTCCGGCCATCGCTCGTCCTGGCCGCGGCCGTTGCGCGACGCCGCCGACCTGGCCGACTGCGTCGACCCGCCCCGCCTGCGCCTGCGCCCCTCGCCCGACGCCATCGACCGCCTGGATTTGGTGCTGGGCTGGATGCCCTGGCTGGCCGCCGACCAGGTCAAGCTGCTGTGGGCGCGCGCCCTGGGCGTTCCCTGGCGGCGCATCTGCCTCGAGTTCGGCTTCGGCGGCCGCACCTCGGCCTGGCGCGCCTGGGTCGCCGCCTTGGCCACCCTGAGCGCCCGCTTGACGCGCGAGCGGGTCGCCGTGCCGCGGCCCTATGTCGGCGCTTTACCGCCCGATCGCTTTCTGCCAAATTCGTAGGCACGCATATTTTTTCATCACACGGGGAGGCGCGGATGGCGACGATCAAGGTGAAGGTGGCTCGCGAAGGTCTGGTGGCGAAAGCCCACCGCAACGCCGATGTCGGCGAGACCTCGGGCGATTCGATCGTCTACGAGATCGAGAACTGCCCCGAGGACGCCTCCCTCGACGCGGTGATCGCCGCCTTCCGCAAATACGCCCCGGCGGCCGGCGAGTACTGGATCGACTTCTCCAAACTGCCGGCCGCCTGACCGCCACCGCCGGGGACAACCCGCCGGGCGAAACAAGGTTCACCACCAAGGACGCCAAGGACGCCAAGGGACCTCGTCGTCTATCGGCCCGTGGCGGAGGGGGTGGCGGTGATTCGCGTGTCGCACGGCGCGATGCGATCTCCGCCCGAGGCGGAATGACCACTCACCCCCCCGCCGGCGCGCCGATCACCTGGGCGATGGCGGTGGCGAGGCGGGTCGGGTCGACCGGCTTGGTCACATAGCCGTCCATGCCGGCGGCGAGGCAACGGTCCTCGTCGCCCTTCATGGCGTTGGCGGTCATCGCCAGGATGGGGACGCGGCCCTTGGGCGGCGGCAGGGCGCGGATGCGGGCGGTCGCCTCCAGCCCGTCCATGCCGGGCATCTGCATGTCCATCAGCACGAGGTCGAAATCGCCGGTCTCGACGGCGGCCAGGGCGGCGTGGCCGTCGCCGGCCACCTGGACCCGGTGCCCCTGGCGCTTGAGGAAACCGACCGCGACCTTTTGATTCACCAGATTGTCCTCGGCCAGCAGGATGGCGAGCGAGGCCACCACCGGGCGCCTGGGCGGCGCCTCGGGCGTCGGCCGGGGCGCCGCCTGGGCCGCCGCGAGCGGCAGTTCGACCACGAAGACGCTGCCGTGGTCGGGCGCGCTGTCGCAGCGGATTTCGCCGCCCATCAACGCGCTCAGCCGTTTGCAGATCGCCAGCCCCAGCCCGGTGCCGCCGTAGCGGCGCGAGATGGTGCCGTCGGCCTGGGTGAACTCCTCGAACAGGCGGTCGCGGACGTCGGCCGCGATGCCGATTCCGCTATCGGCGACCGACAGGCGCACCCGGCCCGGCGCGGCCGGCTCCATCCGCACCGTCACCCCGCCTTGTTCGGTGAACTTGACCGCGTTGCCGATCAGGTTCAGCAGGATCTGCGCCAGCCGGGTGGGATCGCCCGACAGCGCCGCCGGCAATCCGGGCGCCGTCGAGACGTCGAGGAACAGCCCCTTCTCGGCGGCGCGCGCCGCCATCAGGGTGGCGACGTCGCGCAGCAGGCGGCCGGGATCGAACTCGACGATCTCCAGTTCGAGCTTGCCGGCGTCCAGCTTCGAGAAATCCAGCACGTCGTTGAGGATGGTCAGCAAGGTGCCGCTGGAATTGTGGATGGTCTCGGCGAATTCCTTCTGGGCGGGATCGAGCGGCGTGTCCAGCAGCAGCCGGGTCATCCCCAGGATGCCGTTCATCGGCGTGCGGATCTCGTGGCTCATCATCGCCAGGAAGGTGGATTTGGTCCGAGCCGCCTCTTCGGCCCGAACCTTGGCTTGGCGCAACTCCTCCTCGACGCGGCGGCGTTCGGCGATCTCCTCGGCCAGCAGGGCGTTGGCCTCGCGTTCCATGGCCAGCAGGGCGAAGGCCTCGCGCCGGCCGCGGTTCAGGCGTTGCGAGGTGTTGGCGCCGATGCCGTTGACCAGCAGCAGCCACACCCCCATCACCACCACGTCGGCCACCGCCGCGCGCGGCACCAGCAGGAACGACCACACCAGCAACGCCCCCACCGCCCCGTACAGGCCGACGGCGAGGCCCAGCACGAAGCGCAGCGGAAAGAACAGGTAGAACGAGATGGTCATCGAGACCATCGCCATCGGCCCGGTGGCGATGCGCGAGGGGAAGTCCTGCTGCCACCACCACGTCGCCACGAAGATGCTGAAATAAAGCGTCAAGGCGGCGAGCAGCGAGCCGGTCACGCCGATGTCGACCTTGCCGACCGTCGGGCGCCGCTTCAACGAGACCCAGTGCCACAGGCCGAAGCCCAGCACGGCGAGGCGCGACCAGAAGGCGAACAGCACCAACTCGCGCGACGGCGCCTTCAAATAGTCGGAAATGACGAACAGGAAATACAGGCTGGCCGACAGCATCAGGGTGACGCGGGCTTGCAGCGCCTCGTCGACGATCACCGACTCGCGGTAGGCCCGTTCAATCTCGGGGTCGACGAATTCCGCGCGCCAACCCGAAATCGCCCAGCGGCCTCGCTCCAATCCGTTCGCCATTCCCCCTCCCCGGTTGGAAAGGTATACGGACCCGGCATCTCCCTCGCAAGGGCGGTCTGGTCGATGCCCCCCGGTTGCGTTATGCTCTTGGAAACCAATGACCGAGGCAGGAGAAGCATCCATGCATCCCATCAAGACCGTGTTCGCCGTAGCCGCCCTGGGCCTCGCCGCCACGCCAGCCATGGCCGGCGCGACGTTCGACGCGGTGAAGGCCAAGGGCTTCGTGCAATGCGGCGTCAATCTCGGCCTGCACGGCTTCTCCGCCCCCGACGACCGCGGCAATTGGAGCGGCCTGGACGTCGATCTGTGCCGCGCCGTCGCGGCCGCGATGTTTGGCGACTCCACCAAGGTGAAATACACCCCGCTGTCGGCGCAGCAACGCCTGCCGGCCTTGCAGTCGGGCGAGATCGACGTGCTGGCGCGCAACACCACCTGGACGCTGTCGCGCGACAGCGCCAACGGCCTGAACTTCGCGGCGGTCAATTTTTATGACGGCCAGGGCTTCATGGTCCCGACCAAGCTGAACGTGAAAAGCGCCAAGGAACTGGACGGCGCCACCATCTGCGTGCTGCCCGGCACCACCACCGAGCAGAACCTGGCCGACTATTTCCGCGCCACCAAGATGACCTTCAAGCCGGTGGTGATCGAGAAGAACGAGGAGCTGACCTCGGCCTTCCTGGCGGGACGTTGCGACGCGATCAGCTCGGACGGCTCGCAGCTCGCCGCCATCCGCGCCAACGAGACGCCCAACCCGGCCGACTTCATGATCCTGCCCGAGCGCATCTCGAAAGAGCCGCTGTCCCCGGCGGTGCGCCACGGCGACGACCAGTGGCTCGACCTCGTCAAGTGGTCGCTGTGGGCGATGATGGCCGCCGAGGAGAAGGGCATCGGCCAGCAGAACGTCGAAACCTTCCTGACCAGCAACGATCCCGACGTGAAGCGTCTGCTGGGCGTCACCGAGGGCAACGGCAAGGCGTTGGGCGTCGACGAGAAGTGGGCCTTCACGATCATCAAGCAGATCGGCAATTACGGCGAATCGTTCGACCGCAATGTCGGCAAGGGCTCGAAGCTCAAGCTCGAGCGCGGTTTGAACGCCCTTTGGACCAATGGCGGCCTGATGTACGCGCCGCCCCTGAAATAGGACCGAACGGGCGCCGCCCATCGCGGGCGGCGCCCGGCTTCCGGCCATGCGCCTGCTCAACAACCGCCGCTTCCGTGCCATCCTGTACCAGGTGCTGGTGATCGCCGGCACGGTGGCGGTGGGCTTTTATCTCGTCTCGAACACCCTGGACAACCTCGCCCAGCGGGGCATCGCCACCGGCCTGACCTTCCTGGGCCGCGAGGCCGGCTTCGACATCAGCGAGAGTCTGATCGACTATTCGGCCGCCGACACCTATGGCGAGGCGCTGGTGGTCGGGCTGCTCAACACCCTGAAGGTGTCGCTGATCGGCATCGTGCTGGCCAGCCTGATCGGCACGGTGATCGGCATCGCGCGGCTGTCCTCGAACTGGCTGCTCGCCCGTCTGGCCACCGTCTATGTCGAGGGCGTCCGCAACATCCCGCTGCTGCTTCAGCTTTTCGTCTGGTATGGGGTGATCACCGCCCTGCCGAGCCCGCGCCAGGCGTTGGCGCCGATGCCCGGCGTGTTCCTGACCAACCGCGGCCTGCGGATTCCCTCGATCGACTGGAACCCGGCCTATTGGCTGGTGCTGGCCGCGCTGTTCGCCGGGCTGGTCGGCGCCTTTCTGATGGCCCGCTGGGGCCGGCGCCGCCACGAGGCCACCGGCCGGCCCTTCCCCGCCGTGCTGGCGGGAACCGGGCTGACGCTGGCGCTGACGCTCGCCGCCTTCGTGTTGATCGGCGCGCCGCTGGCGCTCGAGGTGCCCGAGTTGAAGGGCTTCAACTTCCAGGGCGGGCTGGTGCTGTCGCCGGAATTCGCCGCCGTGCTGGCCGGCCTGACCATCTACACGGCGGGCTTCATCGCCGAGATCGTCCGCTCGGGCATCCTGGCGGTGGCGCGCGGCCAGACCGAGGCCGCCCTGTCGCTGGGGCTGACCCGGCTTCAGGTGCTGCGGCTGGTGGTGCTGCCGCAAGCCCTGCGGGTGATCGTGCCGCCGATGACCAGCCAGTATCTCAACCTGACCAAGAACTCCTCGCTGGCGGTGGCGATCGGCTATCCCGACCTGATCAGCGTGGCCAATACCGCCATCAACCAGACCGGCCAGGCGGTCGAGGGGGTTGCCATCGCCATGGCCGCCTATCTGACGATCAGCCTGGGCATTTCCGCCTTCATGAACTGGTACAACCGCAAAGTCGCGCTGGTGAGCCGCTAACATGCGCAACGACGAACAGCCCTCGGCCACCGCCGACGTCGAAGAGCCGTCGGCCGCCGTCTATCCGCCCCCCGGCGAGGCGGGACCGATGCGCCTGATGGGCTGGGCGCGGCGCCGGCTGTTCAACACGCCGACCAACGTCGCGCTGACCCTTTTGTGCCTGTGGTTCCTGTGGGAGACCGTGCCGCCGCTGCTGGCCTGGGCGCTGTTCAACGCGCAATGGACCGGCACCCCGGCCACCTGCCGCGAGGCGACCGGCGCCTGCTGGGCGTTGGTCGGCGAGAAGCATCGCCTGATGCTGTTCGGCCTTTATCCCTACGACGAGCACTGGCGCCCGCTGATCGCCACGCTGCTGTTGCTGGGCATGCTGGGCGTCTCGTCGCAACGCCGCTTCTGGCGTCGCGGACTGGCGCTGGCCTGGGTGGCCGCCGTCGCCGTGATGGCCGTGCTGATGTGGGGCGGCGTGCTGGGCCTGCGCCCGGTCGACACCACGCTGTGGGGCGGGCTGCCGCTGACCCTGTTGCTGGCCCTGGCCGGCATCGCGGTGGCCTTTCCGCTGAGCATCGTGCTGGCGCTCGGCCGGCGCTCGGACCTGCCGGTGGTGCGCGCCGTGTGCGTCGGCTACATCGAGCTGATCCGCGGCGTGCCGCTGGTCTCGGTGCTGTTCATGGCCTCGGTGATGTTCCCGCTGTTCATGCCCGAGGGCGTGACGGTCGACAAGCTGCTGCGCGCCCAGATCGGCATCATCCTGTTCACCGCAGCCTATCTGGCCGAGGCGGTGCGCGGCGGCTTGCAGGCCATCCCGCGCGGCCAATACGAGGCGGCCGACGCGATGGGCCTCGGCTATTGGCAAAAGACCGTGCTGATCGTTTTGCCCCAGGCCCTGCGCATCGTCATCCCGCCGATGGTCAACCAGTTCATCAGCACCTTCAAGGACACCTCGCTGGTCACCATCGTCGGGCTGTTCGACCTGCTGACCAGCGTCAAGGCGTCGCTCGCCGATCCCGAATGGCGGCCCTTCTTCATCGAAGCCTATGTGTTCGCCGCCTTGATCTATTGGTGCTTCTGCTTCCTGATGTCGCGCTACAGCCAGCGGCTCGAGGAGGATTTGATGGCCGGCACCCGCCGCTAGAGCGTCGCGCCGCGCGCGATGCGACCGGCGGCCATCGCGGCCGCGGCCAAGGGTGCCGAAGGCAACCGCCCGGCGAGGGGCGAACATGAATCAAGCGTGATGCGCAGCATCACGCTTTAGGAGAAAGCCCCGTGACCGAACCCATCATCCTGTTCGAGAACGTCGACAAATGGTTCGGCAGCTTCCACGTGCTGCGCGACGTGTCGCTGACCGTCGGCAAGGGCGAGAAGGTGGTGGTGTGCGGCCCCTCGGGTTCGGGCAAGTCGACCATGATCCGCTGCGTCAACCGGCTGGAGGAGCATCAGGCCGGCCGCATCGTGGTCAACGGGGTCGAACTCTCCGACGACCTGAAGGCGATCGAGGCGATCCGCCGCGACGTCGGCATGGTGTTCCAAAGCTTCAACCTGTTTCCGCACCTGACGGTGCTGGAGAACCTGACCCTGGCGCCCCTGTGGGTCCGGCGCATGCCCAAGCGCGAGGCGGCCGAGATCGCCATGCACTATCTGGAACGCGTGCGCATCCCCGAGCAGGCCCACAAATTCCCCGGCCAGCTTTCGGGCGGCCAGCAGCAGCGCGTGGCGATCGCCCGCGCCCTGTGCATGAAGCCCTCGATCATGCTGTTCGACGAGCCGACTTCGGCGCTCGACCCCGAGATGGTCAAGGAGGTCCTGGACGTGATGACCGAACTGGCCGAGGGCGGCATGACCATGGTCTGCGTCACCCACGAGATGGGCTTCGCGCGCGCCGTGGCCGACACCATGGTGTTCATGGCCGACGGCGCGGTGGTCGAGACGTCGCCGCCCGCCGAGTTCTTCTCAGCCCCGCGGAACGAGCGCACCCGGCAGTTCCTCAGCCAGATCCTCGCCCATTGAGGCGCAGGCCCCGGTCACCGCCACCCCGATCAGCGCCGTTTCGGCCGGCCCCAGGCCGAACAGCCGCCCCAGCTTCTCGGCGAGCACCGCCCTGACCACCGGGACCTGGTCCCAGGCGCGGCCGTCATGCAGGAACACCACCCGGCCCTCCTCGCCGGCCAGCAGGTCGAGCATCGAGGCCGCCTCGCCATTGGGCGCCATCGCGGTCAGGTAAAGCGCCCCGTCGCATGCGGGCGACTGGAAGGCCAGCACCCGGTAAAGCCCGCTGGCGGTCAGCGCCATCTCGCCCTCGGCCCGCCAGCCCCGCGCCTCCAGGCCGCGCGCCAAGGATTGCTCGACGACGTTGCGCCCGCCCTCGGGCGACGCCTTCGACGGCCGGAACTTGCCCGACAGGCCCAGCCCGGTCAGCACGATCAGACCAAGGGCGAGCAACAAGGGTCCGCGCCTCATCGCCCTTCTCCCCACATCTCGCGGCGCACCGCCCAGCCGGCGATCGCCAGTTGGAGGGCCAATCCGGTCAGTTCGACCAGGGTGCGCCCCGTCCCCTCGTGCAACAGGT
>JADGAL010000117.1 GCA_015232025.1 Alphaproteobacteria bacterium | reverse complement strand
GACATCCGCTACGCCATCCATCCGGTGGCGGGCCGCATGCCGGGCCACATGAACGTGCTGCTGGCCGAGGCCAACGTGCCCTATGACGAGGTGTTCGAGTTGGAGGAGATCAACCACGAATTCGGCACCGCCGACGTGGCCTATGTGATCGGCGCCAACGACGTCACCAACCCGGCGGCCAAGACCGACCCGACCAGCGCCATCTACGGCATGCCCATCCTGGACGTGGAAAAGGCCAAGACGGTGCTGTTCATCAAGCGCTCGATGGCGTCGGGCTATGCCGGCGTCGACAACGAGCTGTTCTTCCGCGACAACACGATGATGCTGTTCGGAGACGCCAAGAAGATGACCGAGCAGATCGTCCAGTCGCTCTGATCGTCCGATTCGGTTAAGACCCCGCGGCGGCGATGCCGCGGGGTCTTTTTTCGCCCCGGTGAGACGCATGCCCGACGAGCGCTGCCCCAAGGTCTGTCGTTGGCTGGAACGCACCGGCACCTGCCGGGATTGCGGCAAGGCCGCGCCCAGGGGGCCGGCTCAAGGACGGGCAATTCGCCGCCCGCTTCGTTCCCTGGCGCTCGCCTTCTCTCCCCCGCCGGCCGCATGGCATGCCCCTCGATTCGACAAGGGTCATGCCATGACGGCGACGGGAACGAAACGAGACGCCCTCACTCCCCCTTGCGGCCCTTGGCGTAGCCGATCGAGGTCAGCGCCTCTTCGATCTCGGGCAGGATGCCGGGATCGTCGATGGTGGCGGGCATCTTGTAGTCTTCGTTGTCGGCGATCTTTTGCATGGTGCCGCGCAGGATCTTGCCCGAGCGGGTCTTGGGCAGGCGGTTGACCACGGTGGCCGACTTGAAGGCCGCCACCGGGCCGATGCGCTCGCGCACCAGTTGGACGACCTCTTTGACGACCTGCGCGTCGGGCTTGGTCACGCCCGCCTTGAGCACCAAAAAGCCCAGCGGAAGCTGGCCCTTCAGGGCGTCGTGGGCGCCGATCACCGCGCATTCGGCGACGTCGGGGTGGCTGGCCAGCACCTCCTCCATGGCGCCCGTGGACAGGCGGTGGCCGGCCACGTTGATGATGTCGTCGGTGCGCGCCATCACGTAGACATAGCCGTCCTCGTCGATATAGCCGGCGTCGGCCGTCTTGTAGTAGCCGGGGAACTCGGCGAGATAGCTGTCGATGAAGCGCTGGTCGGCGTTCCACAGGGTCGGCAGGGTGCCCGGAGGCAGCGGCAGCTTGACGACCAGCGAGCCCACCTTGCCCGGCGGGCAGGGCTCATGCGACTCGTCCAGCACCTGAAGGTCCCAGCCCGGCGCCGCCTTGGTCGGCGAGCCCGGCTTGATCGGGAATTCATGCAGGCCCATGCAGTTGGCGGCGATCGACCAGCCGGTTTCGGTCTGCCACCAATGATCGATCACCGGCACCTTGAGGTTGTCGCGCGCCCAATTGATCGTGTCGGGGTCCGAGCGCTCGCCGGCCAGGAACAAGGCGCGGAAATGCTTCAGGTCGTATTTGGCCAGCAACTCGCCGCGCGGGTCCTCGCGCTTGATGGCGCGGAAGGCGGTGGGCGCCGTGAACAGGGTCGTGACCTTGTGCTGGGCGATCACCCGCCAGAAGGCGCCGGCGTCGGGCGTGCCGACCGGCTTGCCCTCGTAGACCAGCGTGGTGTTGCCGTTCAGCAGCGGCGCATAGACGATGTAGGAGTGGCCGACCACCCAGCCGACATCCGAGGCGGCCCAATACACCTCGCCCGGCTTGACGTCGTAGACCGCCCTCATCGACCATTTCAGCGCGACCATGTGGCCGCCATTGTCGCGCACCACGCCCTTGGGCTGGCCCGTGGTGCCCGAGGTGTAAAGGATGTAAAGCGGATCGGTCGCCAAGACCGGCACGCAATCGGCCGGCGTGGCCGCGGCCATCGCGCCGGCCCAATCGACGTCGCGGCCGGCGATCATGGTCGCCTCGGCCTGCGGACGCTGCAACATGACGACCCGGTCGGGCTTGTGGGTGGCCATGTCGATGGCGGCGTCGAGCAGCGGCTTGTAGGGAATGACGCGGCTGGTTTCGATGCCGCACGAGGCCGACACCATCACCTTGGGCTTGGCGTCGTTGATGCGGGTGGCGAGTTCGCTGGACGCGAAGCCGCCGAACACCACCGAATGGACGGCCCCCAGCCGGGCGCAAGCCAGCATGGCGAACACCGCCTCGGGCACCATCGGCATGTAGATGACCACGCGGTCGCCCTTGGTCACCCCGCACGAGGCCAGCACCCCGGCGAAGCGCGACACCTGGTCGAGCAGGTCGCGATAGGTGTAGGTCTTGACGGTGCCGGTCACCGGGCTGTCATAGATCACCGCCGCCTGGTCGCCGCGGCCTTCGGCGACGTGCCGATCGACGGCGTTGTGACAGGTGTTGACCATGCCGCCGGTGAACCATCGGTAGAACGGCTTGTTGGAATCGTCGAGCACCTTGGTCCAGGGCTCGTACCAGTGCAGGTCGCGGGCGGCCTCGCCCCAGAACCCGTCGGGATCGCTCAGCGAACGCTCGTATGCCGTCTGGTATGGATTGCTCATGGGAGCCGCTTCCCCTTGCGTTTGCTACACCTTTGGACGGGGGGCAACCCCACCCGCCGAGGGCAGTTTGCGGCAATTCGGCAAGTTTGAAAAGTGGTAATGGCCGTCTCTCGGCCGGAGTGGGCCTCGCCCTGGTGGGACGCCTGGACGGCTACCCGGAGGGCGAGGCCTCGAATATCCTGGTCGTCGTGTTCGCTCGCGCCCTCAATGCGTCAGGGCGCTCATTTCTTCCTTGATGCGGAGCTTCTTGAGTTTCAATTCCTTGACCCGCATGGTGTCGGGGAAGGGACGACGGGATTCCGACTGAACGGCCTCGTCCAGCGCGGCATGCTTCTCCTTGAGAAACTCCAGACGCTCCTGCTGGCTCATCGCAGTCCTCCTTTATGATGGATGCCCGATCGAGATAGTATGCCGAAGCCTTTCCACCCTGTCAGCAGGAAGTTACGCCTTGACGCCCTTTTCTCCCTCGGAAGTGATACAAAGTCCGCGTCTTTTGGTCGGGATTTCTGGAGCGTCGGGGGTGGTCTACGGTATCCGACTGCTGCGGGTGCTGCGCCAAATGGGGATCGAAAGCCATCTGGTGATGAGCCGTTCGGCCGAGGTCACCCTGGCCTGCGAAACCGACCTGGGCGTGGCGGATGTCCGGGCCTTGGCGCATACGTGGTACCCGGCGGGCGACATCGCGGCGCCACCGTCCTCGGGCTCGTTTCGGACCATGGGGATGGTGGTGGCGCCCTGCTCGGTTCGCACCATGTCCGAGATCGCCAGTGGGGTAACCGCCAGCCTCTTGACGCGGGCCGCCGACGTCTGCCTGAAGGAGCGCCGCCGGCTGGTTCTGATGGTGCGCGAGACGCCCCTGCATACGGGCCATCTGCGCACCATGCTGGCCCTGTCCGAGATGGGCGCGGTGATCGCCCCGCCGGTGCCGGCCTTCTACGCCAAACCCGAGGGGCTGGACGCGATGATCGACCACACGGTCGGCCGGGTGCTGGACCTGTTCGGGCTGGAGGCCGGCATCGTCAAGCGCTGGGCGGGCTTGACACCGGCGAGCCAATGAGTTGACCCATCGGCGGTATCACCACCAAGGCGCCAAGGACACCAAGGGTCACCAAGGGACCGGGACTGGCAATTCGCCGGCCGCTTCGTTCCTTGGTGTCCTTGGTGTTTCCCCACCTGCTTTCCACCAGGCGAGTCAAGCAAATGGCTCGCCGGTGCTACGCGTCTTGGCCGGAGTTGATCCGGCCATCCACGCGGCTCGCGGATCAGTCGATCTCGCCGACGTAGATTCCCAGGCCGCGCGCCGTGCGCACCAGGGCGCCGCCGGCGTCGACGCAGCGATAGACGCCGACCACGTCCTCGAGCGCCACGTCGACCACGCTGCGGTCGTGCCAGGCGACCATGCGGTCGAAGCGGCCCTTGGCGACCAGATCGACGGCGTGGACGCCGAAGCTCGACGCCAGCACGCGATCGCGCATCGAGGGGGTTCCGCCGCGCTGGACGTGGCCCAGCACGGTGACCCGCGTCTCGCAGCCCACCGTCTTGGCGATCTGCTCGCCCAGCCAGTGGCCGATGCCGCCATAGCGCGATTCGCCGCCCGACCAGTTGACCTGGACCTTCTCGCCCATGTCGGTCTTGACGCCCTCGGCGACCACCACCAGCCCGTGGCTGCGGCCCTCCTTCATCACGCCGCGCAGCTTGGTGGCCACCGCCTCCATGCCATAGCGAAGCTCGGGGATCAGGATCACGTCGACTCCACCCGCGATGCCGGCTTGCAGCGCGATGTGGCCGGCGTCGCGGCCCATGACCTCGAGGATCATCACCCGATGATGGCTGGCCGCCGTGGGCTGCAAGCGGTCGAGCGCCTCGACCGCCACGTCCAGGCCGGTCGAGAAGCCGATCGAGTACTCGGTGAGATGGACGTCGTTGTCGATGGTCTTGGGAATGCCGACCATCGGGATTTTGCCCTGCTGGCACAGCCGGCGCAGAATCTTCAGGCTGCCGTCGCCGCCGATCACGATCAGCGCGTCCAGGCCGAGTTGGCGGTAGCCCTCGGCGAAATCGGCGCTGCGGTCCTTGCGGCTGCCGTCGGGCATCGGAAAGGCGAAGGGATCGCCCTTGTTGGTGGTGCCCAGCACCGTCCCGCCCAGGCGCAGCAGGCTGCCGGTCAGGTCGGACAGGGTGAATTCGACGGTCTCCAGCGGCCGGTTCATCAGGCCCAGCGTGCCGTCCTTGATGCCTATGACCGACCAGCCATAGGTGCCGACCGCGCGGTGGACCACCGCCCGGATGGCCGAGTTCAGCCCGGCGCAATCGCCGCCGCTGGTCAGGATTCCCAGGCGCTTGGGTGTCGTCATCGCTTTGACCTTTCGCTAGACCGGCCCAACATCGTCATCAACAGCCATACCGTTTCGTGGCGCTTTCTGCTAGTGTCTTTCCCGCGAAACTCTCCGCGCGCCGAAGGTCATGATCGACGACAGCAACGAACTGCTGCGACAAAAACTCGCTGAACTGAAGCTCGAGCACCGTGACCTGGACGATGTGATCGACAGGCTCGCCCGCTCGTTCCCGGTCGACCAGATGCAGCTCCAGCGCTTGAAGAAGCGCAAGCTGATGCTGAAGGACCAGATAATTCGACTTGAAAGCGATCTGGTGCCAGACATCATCGCCTGATCTAAAGCCTCGCCTCGTCGGCTTCGACCAACATTTCCTCGGCGGTGCGCCCACCGCGGAAGGGGACCACGCCGATGCGCGCCGCCAGCGGAATCATTTCGCCCCGCCATTCGAAGGCCGGGCTGTCGATGGCGCGCGCCAACTGATCGGATTTGCCGGCCGCCGCGTCGGCCTCGGCGACCGTCAGGATCACCAGGAAGGCGCCGCCGTCCAGGTGGCCGACGATGTCGCTTTTGCGCAGCGTCGAGCCGATCGCCGCCGCGACATGGGCCAGGGCCGCGTCGCCCGCCGCGTTGCCGCGATAGCGGCGGATGGCGTCCAGGCCCTCGACATGCACCGACGCCAAGGCGCCCGGCATGCCGCTGCGCTCGCCATAGGCCAGCAGCCGGCCAAGCTCGCGCATCACCCCGCGACGCCCCAGGATCGGCGCCACCGGGTCGCGCTCGGCCTCCTCCTCCAGGAACGCCTCGCGGCCTTTCAGGCGCTCGATCTCCTGGCGGGTGGTGTCCAACTCGCCCATCATCGAGGCGATCTGCTCGCGCACATGCGGGGTCAGGAAGACGTCGGGAATGCCCAGGATGGTGGCGGCGTCGCGGATGCTGCGCAAGCCGCTGGCGCGCAGGTTCTGATAGCGGCGGGCCGGGCGCTGGCGATCGTCGCCCTCGGCTTGCCGATCTCCCACCGGCATGGCCCTGCCGACCGCTTGGTCCTCGTCGTCTTCCAAAGGCCCCATCCCTATCGGCCATGGCCCGATGATAACCTCGTCGGCGCGCCTTGGGCAATTTTTGTCTGGCGCGCGCCGACGCCGAACCTATAATCGCCCCCTTCGCAAAGGAGGCTAGCGCGAAGCAATGGAAGGCCCCGCCGTCGGCATCATCATGGGCAGCCAGTCCGACTGGGAAACCATGCGCCACGCCGCCGAAACCCTCGAGACCCTCGGCGTTTCCTTCGAGACGCGCATCGTCTCGGCCCATCGCACCCCCGATCGCCTGTGGGACTACGCCCGCACGGCGCGCGACCGCGGCCTCAAGGTGATCATCGCCGGGGCGGGCGGCGCCGCCCATCTGCCCGGTATGACCGCCGCCATGACGCCGCTGCCGGTGTTCGGCGTGCCGGTCGAAAGCAAGGCGCTCAAGGGCATGGACAGCCTGCTGTCGATCGTTCAGATGCCGGGCGGCGTGCCGGTCGGCACCGTCGCGATCGGCAAGCCGGGGGCGATCAACGCCGCCTTGCTGGCCGGCTCGGTGCTGGCCTTGATGGATGGGGCGGTCGCCGCCGCTTTGGACGATTGGCGTGCCCGCCAGACCGCCGCGGTGGCGGACCAGCCCTCATGATCCGGCCCGGCGGCACGATCGGCATCATCGGCGGCGGCCAGCTCGGCCGGATGACCGCCCTGGCGGCGGCGCGGCTGGGCTATCGCTGCCACGTCTTCACGCCCGAGGCCGACAGCCCGGCCGAGCGGGTCTCGGCCGCCGCCACGGTCGCCGCCTATGACGACCCCGAAGCCCTGGCCCGCTTCGCCCGCGCCGTCGACGTGGTGACCTTCGAATTCGAGAACATCCCGCACGAAAGCGTGCGCCTGCTGGTCGGCATGGTTCCCGTGCGGCCCTGCTGGCGGGTGCTGGCGATCGCCCAGGACCGCCTGCTGGAGAAGGAATTCTTCAACACGCTGGGCATCGCCACCGCCCCCTGGCGCCGCGTCGACGGCCCCGATTCGCTGGCCCGCGCGGTCGAGGATCTGGGCACCCCGGCCATCCTGAAGACCACGCGGCTGGGCTATGACGGCAAGGGCCAGATCAAGGTCGAGGCCGGCGCCGATTTCGGCGCCCTTTGGCGCAAGTTCGGCGCGCCCGAGGCGGTTCTCGAGGGCTTCGTCGATTTCGAGCGGGAAATCTCGGTGATCGTGGCGCGCGGCACCGATGGCGCCTGGGCCGCCTGGGACCCGGTCGAGAACCACCACGAGCGCCACATCCTGGCCACCACCACGGCGCCCGCCCGGATACCGGCCGCGCTGGCCGCCCAAGCCGTCGAGATCGCCCACGCCGCCGCCGAAGCCCTGGACGTGGTCGGCTTGCTGGCCGTCGAGATGTTCGTCACCCGCGACGGGCGCCCGCTGGTCAACGAGATGGCGCCCCGGCCGCACAATTCCGGCCATTGGACGATCGACGCCTGCCTGACCGACCAGTTCGAGCAGTTGGTGCGCGCCGTCTGCGAATTGCCGCTGGGCTCGCCGGCCCGGCATTCCGACGCGGTGATGGAGAACCTGATCGGCGAGGACGTCGAGCGCTGGGCCGACATCCTGAAGGAGCCCGAAGCCCGCCTGCACCTCTATGGCAAGGACGAGGCCCGACCGGGACGCAAGATGGGCCACGTCACCCGTTTGCGCCCGCGCGGGGCCTGACGCCAATTCGTCGTTGACCCGCCGCCCGAATAAACGGACATTTCGTCCTACCTCGTCACGGTTAGGTGCATGCGTCCTTGGAAGAGTTCCTCCAGAACATCCTCACCAATTACGGGTACCTCCTCTACCTCGTGATTCTGGGATGGACATTCCTGGAAGGCGAGACGGTGGTGCTGATCACCGGCGCCATCGCATCCGAGGGCATTTACGACATCAATATCGAGTTGGTGGCGCTGTGCGCCTGCGTGGGCAGCTTCCTGGGCGACCAACTCTATTATTACATCGGCCGGCTTTACGGCACGCCGCTGCTGGCCCGCTGGCCGTCGCTGACCAAGCGCATCGAGTGGGCCTTCAAGCTGGTGCGCACCCACGAGACGCTGTTCATCCTGTCGTTCCGCTTCATCTACGGCATCCGCAACGTCAGCCCCTTCGTGGTCGGCATGGCGGGCGTGCCCAGGCTGCGCTTCGCCGTCCTCAACATGATCGCGGCGCTGATCTGGGCGCACGTCTTCGCCTGGGGTGGCTACCTGCTTGGCCGGGCGCTCGAAAAATTCCTGGGCGATCACAAGCTGGACGTGCTGCTGGGCTTCGTGGGCATCATCGTCGTGTTCGTGGCGATCGGCAGGCTGCGCAACTGGGTCCTGAACCGGCGGGCCGACGCCGCGCTCCGCGCCGCCGCCGCGACGGCGGAACCGGCCCCGCCCGCGAAACAACCCGCCGACGCCGACTGACCAGGGTCGGTTCAACGCGGCGGGTGGCGCACCGCCTCGACGCGGTCCAGGAATTCGGTCAAGATCGCCATCAGCCGGGGCATGCCCGGTTCGGCGCGGCGGCGGACCAGCACGACGCCCAACGCGACGGCCTTGCGGGCGATCACCCGTTCGACGGCGATCAACACCGTGTCGGCGTCGTCGGTCCTTACCGAGCGGCAGAGACGTCGCACATTGGCGACCTTCTTCAGCGAGCCCGCCAGCACGGCCTCGCCCAGGGTGCCGGCCTCCAGCCGCTCGTCGAGGTCGCGGAAGGCGGCCAGGGCGACCTTTCCCATGGCGTGCAGGAATTCGCGAACCGAACGACGGCCGAGATCGTCCGCCAAGTCGTCGGCCCGGCGCGTCCTTCCGGCTTCGATGATGCGTGCCACCAAGACGCCCAACTCCTCGACCTCGGCGACCACGGTGGCCAGGTCGAAACGCTCCTGCGGGCCGCGCCGGGCCAGATAGGCGTCGGCCACCCGGCGGGCGCGGCGTAGCGCCCCGCGCGCCACGATTTGCGACTGCTGCCGCACGCAGCGCCCCGCCTCGTCGGCCTTCAGAATCTCCAGCAGCCACAGCAGGATGTCGAGACGCATCAAATCGGCGGCGGCCTGTCGCATGTCGATGGCGTCCACGCCCTCGATCTGGCGCATGAAGCCGTCGTGAAAGACCTTGGCCGCCGCGACGATCGCCTGGACGACCATGTCGTTGGCGGCGCGAACCGGGTCGCTGGCCGGCGCCAGCCGCGCCAGGTCGACCAGCAGCTCGACGCCGGGCAGCGCGGTGCCGGCGGCTTCGGGCCGATGCTCGCCGGGGGCGGGCAGGGCCTTGCCGACCAACTTG
>JADGAL010000116.1 GCA_015232025.1 Alphaproteobacteria bacterium | reverse complement strand
TCGGCGGCGACCGGCTGCTGCTCGAGGGCGGCGCCGCGCGTCCCGAGTTCCTGCGCGGTTACGAGCGGATCGACGTGGCCCTGGACCCGTACCCCTATTCCGGCGGCGTGACCACGCTGGAAGCCTTGTGGATGGGCGTGCCCGTGGTCACCCTGCCGGCCGCCACCTTCCCCGGCCGGCATTCGCCGAGCATCCTGTCCAACCTGGGCTTGGACGAGTGGATCGCGCGCGACGAGGCGCATTACGTCGAAATCGCCACCCGCCTGATCGCCGACCGCGATCGGCTGGCCAGCCTGCGCGGCGGCCTGCGCGGGCGGGTCGCCCGATCCGGTCTTTGCGACGGGGCGGCGCATGGACGGCATTTTTACGAGCTTCTCGCCGGCTGTTTCGATGCCGCGGGCCGGGTGGCCGCGGCGCGCCCGCCCGCCCCGACCGTGGACTTTTTCCGCCTCGGGCTGGATCACCATCTGGCCGGACGGCTGATGGAGGCGCGCGCGGCGTACCGCGCCGGCCTGGCGCTGCACCCGGACCAAGGTCGGCTGCTTCATAATCTGGGTGTGGTGGCCAGCCTGGCCGAAGAAGGCGAAACCGCCGTGACCCTGTTGAACTGGGCGGCCCTGGTGACGCCCGACAACGTGATCCTGCACGTCAACCGGGGCTTGGTCTTCGACAAGCTCGGACGCGGCGAGGAGACCCTGGGCGCCTTGCTGCGAGTGCTGGTGCTCAGTCCCGAGCGCGACGAGAGCTGGACGCAGCTCGGTCGGGTGCTGTGGGAAAAACGCCGGTCGGCGGGCCAGGCGCTGGACGCGTTCGGCATCGCCAGCAAGTTGCGGCCGGAGCATGGAGCGTCGCGCGCCAACCGGGCCGCCATGCTGCGCTCGATCGATCGCCTCGACGAGGCGATCGCCGAGGCGAAGCGAGCGCTGATCCTCCATCCGACGATGGTCACCGCCCTGCTCGCCCTGGGCACCTCGGTGACCATGTCCGGCCGGCCGCGCGATTCGATCCGGTTCTTCGAAATGGCCGCCGCGGCCGAGCCGTCCTCGGTCAAACTGGCGCACTGGAACCAGTCGCTGGCCCTGCTGATGGCGGGAGACTTCCGCGACGGCTGGCGCCTTTACGAGAACCGCTGGGATTCGCCCGCCTTCCCCTCGCCCCGTCGAAGCTTCGACCAGCCCCGCTGGGACGGGTCTCCGCTGGAGGGCCGCACCATTCTGGTGCATTGGGAACAGGGTTTCGGCGACACCATCCAGTTCTGCCGCTATCTCGCCCTGTTGCGCGCGCGCGGCGGCCGGGTGATCTTCGAGTGCCAGAAGCCCCTGCTTCGTCTGATGGAGGGACTGGACGGCGTCGATCGCCTGGTCCAGGCGGGAACTCCCCTGCCGCCCTTCGACGTTCACGCCCCGCTGCTGTCGTTGCCGCTGCTGTTCGACACCACCCCCGAGACGATCCCCGCCGAAATTCCGTATCTGCGCGCCGACCCGACGCTGGTCGAACACTTCCGCGGGCTGGTCTCATCCGGTACGGACCGGCGGGTCGGCCTGGTCTGGAAGGGGAGCAACACCCACGCCAACGACCGCAACCGGTCGCTACGCCTGGAATGGCTGGCGCCGTTGCTGTCGCTGCCGGGGATCGCGTTCCACAGTTTGCAGAAGGAGGCGGGGGACGAGGCCGCCGGACCCTATGGTCTGATCGACCTGTCCAGCCATCTCGACGACTTCGCGGCCACCGCGGCGGCGATGTCGCTGATGGATTTGGTGATCACCGTCGATAGTTCGCCCACCCACCTGGCCGGAGCGATCGGCGTGCCGGTCTGGGTCCTGCTGCCCTATTGCGCCGATTTCCGCTGGATGATCGGTCGCGACGACTCGCCCTGGTATCCGGGAATGCGCCTTTGGCGCCAAGCGGGTCCAGGCGGCTGGCCCGCCGTGATCGAACGGCTCGCCAGAGATCTGGCCGCGCCGGATCAGCCGCCGTCGCGGCTTTGCAGCAGCATCTCGACATAGGCCGTCTCCAGCTTGCGGGCAAGGAAGGCGGCGTCACACAGGGTCGAGGCCCGCATCCGCTGGCGTAGCCCGCGGCGCAGCAGCGCGATCCGCGCCGGATCACCGGCCAGTCGCACGGCGACGCGCGCATAGTCCGCCTCGTCGGTGGCGATCAGATCGAACAGTCCCAGTTGCGACAGCAGGCTGGCCCCGACCCGCCCGGCATGGCTGCGTCCCAGCACGGTGACCACGGGGACTCCCATCCACAAAGCCTCGCAGGTCGTGGTGGTGCCGTTGTACGGAAAGCTGTCGAGAGCGATGTCGATCCCATCATAGGCGCGCATGTGTTCGAATTGGCTGCCGGTATAGGTGACCAGAGACAAGCGGCCCGGATCGACCCCGCGCCGCTCGAAGAACCCGTAATGGCGCGCGGCGACGCGCGGATCGCCGAACCCGCGGCCCTTCAGGACCAGACGCGCCCCCTCGACCTGGACGAGGATTTCCGCCCACGAGGCGAGCAGGCGCTCGCTCAGCTTGGCGATGTTGTTGAACGAACCGAAGGTGACGTGACCGGCGGCCAGAGACGGCGGATCGGCGGCCGGCTCGACCTCGACATGCGGCCGGTAACAGAGGAAGCCACCCGGCAGCCGCACCAGACGCTCGCTGCTCCAAGCATCCGACCGGGGAGCCGGGTCGGCGATCGCGTCGGTGACCCGAAAGTCCATCGCCTTCATGCCCGTCGAATGGGGATAGCCGAGCCAAGTGACCTGCGCCGGCGCGGGATGACGGGCGAAAACCAGCAGCCGGTTGTCCGCCGTGTGCCCGCCCAGATCGACCAGCACGTCGATCCCGTCGGCGCGAATCATCTCGGCGACTTCGGAATCGGTGCGGCCGACCACCACCCGCCAGGAATCCGCCTTGGCGCGCAAGCGTTCGGCGACGATGTCGTTCTGGCGAGCGTCCGAATAACAGACGATCTCGAAGCGGGAGCGGTCGTGGGCATCGAGCAGGGGCTCGAAGAAATAGCTGACCGAGTGCCACCAAAAGTCGGCCGAGACATAGCCGATACGAAGCCGCCGCTCGCCATCCCAGGCGACCGGCGGCCGTGCCGCCGGCATGAGGGGATCGGCGAACCTCCGGGCCCACTGGCGGTGGCGTTCGGCGACCGAAGCGGGGTCCATCTCGGGATCGTAGTTCAGGTACATCAGTTCGTTGGCCACGCAGTGCGCATCGTCTGGCGACAGTCGGCGGGCGATGCCATTCATCGCCAGCGCCTGCTCGGCCTCGCCACAGGTCAGATGGGCCTGGGCCATGTTGACGAACGCTTCGTGCAGATCGGGCCGCAGACTGACCGACCGGAGAAAGGCCAGGATCGCGTCGGATGGATCGGACAGTCTGCCCAGGACCAAGCCCAAGTTGTTGTAGACGAGGTGATTGCCGGGCTGGACCCGCGCAGCCAAGCTCAGCACGGTCTTGGCATCCCGGAACCGATTCTGCTGATAGAAGGCGGCGCCGAGATTGGCCCAGCAATCGCCCGTGGCCGGTTCGAGCACGATCGTCCGCTGATAGGCCGTCTCCGCCTGGGACAGGCGGCCGAGCCGCTGCTCGGATATGCCCAGATGGGTCCAGGTGGCCGCGTCTCGGGACTGGATCAGCAGGGCCCGATGCCAAGCCGGAATGCTCTCGTCGAACCGGCTGGCGTTTTGCAGTGCCAGACCCCAGGCGAAAAGCGCCTCGTGGTCGTCGGGGCGCAGGGCGATGGCTTGGCGGGCGGATGCGATGGCCGTCGCATGATCGCCGCGTGAACTCGCCAAGCGAGACCGCATGACGAACGTCATCGGATCGCCGGGACTGACGCGGGCGGCGACCACGCTGGCCCGGTCCAGGCCCGCCGCATCCCCCAGCGAGGCCAGACCGCGCAGAAGGAGGGACCACCCAGAAGGCTCGGCCGGATCGACGACAACCAGCCGACGAAACTGGAGCACCGCGTTGACCACGTCGCCTTGATTGAAGAGGGCGATGCCCAGCAGGCGATGAAATCGAGTGTCGAACGGAATATGCGACAAGGTGGTGATGCAGATGCGGCGGACCTCGTCGATGCGGCCGCCGCGCAACGCCTCGACCGCCTGCCTCAGCAGGTCGTCGACCCTCATCGGGCCGGCCCATCCGCGCGACCGAAACACCAGGACTTCCACATCCCGCGCAAGGCGTCGCCGAACGCAACGGAAAAGCCCTTTTCGTCGAGCAGCGACGAACGGCGCAGACGCTCGCGCATGCCCGCCCGCAAATCGGCGATCCGTCGCGGGTTGCTTGCCAACCCGGCGGCGATCGCGATGTAGGACGCTTCGTCGACGGCGACGAGATCACCCAGACCGGCGTGGACCAGGATGCTGGTTCCCACCCGCCCGGCATGCTGTTCGCCTTGCAGCGTCACGACGGGGACCCCCATCCACAGCGCCTCGAACGTCGTCGTGGTGCCGTTGTAAGGGAAGGGATCAAGCCCGATGTCGATGCGGTTGTAGGCGGAGAAATGATCGGTGGACGACTCGTCGTGCGGAAACAAAGCGATCTGATCGTAGCGCGCCCCACCCTCAAGAAGAAGATTGGTGAAGCGGCTTTTCGTCTCCTCGTCTTGGAAACAGCGACTTTTCAGAATCAGTCTACCATTTTGGACCGTAGCCAACAGGCGCCCCCAGATGTTCACGACCTGCGGGGTCAACTTGGCGATATTGTTGAACGACCCGAATTTCACGATTCCGCTTGCCGTGGCGGGCGCCGGAGCGACCGGCAGATTCGCCTCGGGTGGTGGGCGATAGCAGAGAAACGGACGGCCGAGGCGGATGATGCGCTCGGTGTACCACGGGTCGGAGCTCCCGATGGGATCGGTGATCGCGTCCGTCACCCGGAAATCCATCGCCGCCATCCCGGTGGTGTTGGGATAGCCCAGCCAAGTGAACTGCACCGGGGCCGGCTTGTGCGCGAAAACCAACAGTCGATTGCCCCCGGTGTGCCCGGTCGCATCCATCAAGATGTCGACGCCGTCGTTCCGGATCACCTGCGCCGCCGCCTCGTTGGACACGCCGACGACGGAACGCCAACTGACGCTGAGGGCCTTGAAGCGGGCGGTGAATTCATCCTCGATGCTCGAGTTGGTATAGGCGAAGATCTCGACGGAGTCGCGATCGAGATGCTCGAACAAGGGCTCCAGAAAATAGCCCACCGAGTGGCGCCGCATGTCGCTGGACACTAGGCCGAGGCGCAGCTTGCGATCTGGATCGGGACTGTTGCGATAGGCCGAATCGGCCGGAAGCAGCTTGTCGGCGTGCTGCTGGGCCCAGAACTTGTGCGCCTTCAGACTTTCCAGGCCGCTTCTTCCAGAAGTGTAGTTGAGTGCCAGAAGAAGATTGCTGTGTGACTCGGCGTGCTGCGGATTGAGGGCGAATGCACGGGCGTAGTGGGGCACGGCCTCTTTAATCAGGCCGTGATCCTTGTAGGTGTCGGCCAGATTGACATGGACCTCAAGCAGGGTCGGGGTCAGGCGCGCGGCGGCTTCGAGGTGATTGAGCGCCGGACGGAACGAGCCGAGAAGGCGCAACAGGCTGCCGAGGTTGCATTGCGCCGCGCCATGGCCGGGACTGATCCGGACCGCGTATTCCAGCATTTTGCGGCTTAGATCGAAGTTCGTCACTTCGCGCAGGGCGGACGCGAAATGGAACAGGCTTTCCACCGAACCAGGGCTGAGGACGATCGCTCTGCCCAACAGTTCCAGGACCTCTGAAAACCGCCGCTGCACCAGCAGCGCGATCGCCAGATTGTTCATCACCCCGATCGGGTCTTCCGCCCGATCAATGGCCTTGCGATAGAACGCGATGGCTTCGTCGACCCGTCCGGCGGTCTTCAACAATACGGCATAGTTGTTGAGCGCATGCGCGTGGTCGGGGTTTTCCGCCAATGCCTGGAGGTACCAGTTTTCCGCTACGGCCAAATCGCCCTTGGCATGTGCTTCTATGCCTTTCTGGAACGACTGATCCTGGGCAACCGCCAGTTCTCGGGTTGATTCGAGATTCGGCGACTGGGACGGCCGGTGCGGCCGAGCATGTTGCTTCTGCTTCCTGCGCTTCGTCACTCGACCACCCCACCCGAGACGTTCACAGCGCTTCATACACCGTCGTAGGCGACAAAAAAAGCCTCCTCGCTATCCGGTGTGGGTAGCCCCCTGACCAAAGGTTGAGGCGGTCCACGTCCATCCCTTTGTTCGACCGAAGACCATCCCTCCGTCCCGACCTGCGGATTCCGGCGGCAGCCGAGCGCAGCGGCGGTCAAGGGTGGCCGAAGGCCATCGCCGCGCAAGCGGCGACTTGCCCTTGACGGCCGCGAGCACGGCTGCACACTCGGCGCAGTTGGGACGAAGGGGGCACTGCGATGCGGGACACGGACTTGCTTCAGATGGCGTTGGGGCTGATGCCGCCGTGGATGGTGGCGCGCAGCACGTTCGACGTGGGTGCCAAGCGGCTCGACTGCGGATTCCGATTTATCCGGCCAGGCATTCCGAAGTCATTCCGGCCACCCGTTCCGATTTGAAATCGGCCACCTGTTCCGATCCGATTTCGGCCAGATGAGGGCGCCTTCCCGGCAGGTCCACAGTGGTCATCTCACACTGGGGGGTTTCTGGTCAAGGTTGTGTGGTTGGGTGCCGTCGTCCCCGCTTTCCACGGGAGGGACCCAGGGGCGCCGCGGCGTGCCCACCACGAGGCTGACGCGGCGGCGCCCCTGGGAGGGGCCTGTGGGAAGCGGGGGCGACGGCTTGCCGCCTGGTCGGCTATGCCTCCTCGATCTGCTCGGGCCTGCGCTTGCGTAGGGAGTCGCCGCTGAGGTCGATCCGGTAGGCGGCATGGACGATGCGGTCGAGGATGGCGTCGGCCAGGGTGGGATCACCGATGATCTCGTACCAGCGGTCGACCGGGACCTGGCTGGTGATCAGCAGCGATCCGCGGCCGCAGCGGTCCTCGACGATCTCCAGCAGGTCGCGGCGGTGGTCGGCGGCCATCGGCTCCGGCCCCCAGTCGTCGAGGATCAGCAGGTCGGCCCGGGCCAGACTGGCCAGCAGCTTGGCGTAGCGGCCGTCGCCGCGCGCGAGGTCGAGCGCGGCAAGCAGGCGAGGGACGCGGTGATACAGCACCGAGAAGTCCTCGCGGCAGGCCTTGTGGCCGAGGGCGCAAGCCAGCCAGCTCTTTCCGACGCCGGTTGGGCCACAAAGGATCAAATGGCGGTGGTCACGCAACCACTGGCAGGTGGCCAGCTTGAGGAACAGGCTGCGGTCGAGGCCGCGGGCGGCGCGGTAGTCGACATCCTCGACGGCGGCGGACTGGCGCAGCTTGGCGCGGCGGGCGCGGGCCTCGAAGCGCTTCTGGCGGCGCAGGGTGACTTCGTGGTCGAGCAACAGGCCCAGCCACTCGGCATGGCTCAGCGCGGTGGCGGCCGTGTCGGCGGCGAGGTCCTTGAAGCCCTTGGCACAGCCATGCAGGCCGAGGGCATGGAGGGTGTCCAGGGTGGGATGGGTCAGCATGGGGATGATCCTTCAGTGGAAGTAGCCGCGGCCGCGGATGTTGGGGTGGAGCAGCGGCAGCTCGGGATCGGTCCGGCGTGGCGGCTTGCGGTCGAGGTTGTTGTCGAGGATGGAGCCGAGGCTCTTGGCCGACAGGGCGCCGATTTGCAGGGCACGGGCGCAGGCGGCCTCGGCACGGTCGGGCTCGACGCCGCGCAGCCGCTTGAGAATGCCGAGGCAGGAGCGGAAACCCTGCTCGGGATGGCGGCGACGGGCTATGACGGCGATGATCAGCGCCTCGGTGTTCGGGCCGATAGCGGCGGCATCGCGGCGGAAGCGCGCCTCGCTCCACCCCGCGTAGAAGCGATGGCTGCTCGGCATATGGTCGTCCTGGGTGGCATGCCGGGCGCCGCCATGACGGCGGACATGAACGGCGACGCGCTCGCCGCGCAGGAACACCTCGACGGTGTTGGCGGTGATGCGGGCCTCGACTTCCTGCCCGATCAGCGGGTGCGGGACCGAGTAGTAGAAGCCGAGCAACTCGACATGGTAATCCCGGCTGACCCTGGCGCGCTTCCATTCAGCGAACTCGTAGGGCCGATCGGGCGGCGGCCGCATGGCCGGAGCCTCGATCTGGCGAAACAGGTCGCGGCGACTGACCCCCAGTCGGCGCATGATTCGGCCGTTGATGGCGTCCACCGCCTCGGCGATTGCCTGATTGCATTCGGCCAGCGAGAAGAAGGTGACATTGCGCAGGCGGCCGAGGATGTAGGCCTGGGCCAGCCGCACCCCGGCCTCCACTTTCGCCTTGTCGCGCGGTTTGTACGGCCGTGCCGGAAGGATGCCGATGCCGTAATGCGCCGCCATGCGGCCGTAGGTCGGGTTGGCCTCCGGATCGTAGAAGGACGGCCGGTGCACGCCCGATTTCAGGTTGTCCGGCACCAGCAGCCGCGGCACCCTGCCAAGGAACCGGAACAGGCGGACATGGGCGCCGATCCAGTCGGCCAGTCCCTGGCTCCAGGTCGCCTCGGCGTAGGTGTAGTTGCAGGGCTGTTCAGTTCTGCTCATGAGACGCGGTAAGCCATGGCGTGGTGCGGGTTTAGGGCGTTGATGTAGAGTTCCCTGCTGACGTTGGTGGTGCCGTTGGCGCGCAGGATGTTGAGGGCGAAGGTGCGGAATCGGGCGAAGTGGCCGGGCTTGGTCCGGATTCGGCTGTGGTCCTCGAAGAAGCTGACGTCTCGGACGTAATGGCTGCGGTTTTCGATCCCCCAATGATTGCGGATCGCGGCGCCGACGACCGCGGCGGGCAGGCTTGTCTGGCAGGCGTAGAGCGAGACCTCGTCGGTCTTGTGCCAAAGGCCCGACTTTGTGTCCTTGTGCCAGGTGAGGCGGGTGACGCGGGCGACGGCGACGACCAGGCCGTCCCAGTCGGGTCCCAGGCGCCCGGCGACATCGAAGGTCTCGACCCGCCGATGCTCCTGGCGGCCATGGCGGTTGCGGTCGATGGTTTCGGCGCTGTCGGCGGCGGCCTCGGCGGCGCAGATCGCCTGGGCCGTGTCGAACAGGGTCGGCTGGTTCGCCTTGACCTGGACGACGAGGAAGTTCCCGGTGTCCCTGGCGGCCTCAAATGTTTTTTTGACAGTGCATGGCGTCGGCGGTGAAGACGACTCCGGTCAGCCCCAGGTCGCGGATCATCTGCTGCGCGGCGGGGATTTCGTTCGACTTGTCGTCGATCTCGGTGT
>JADGAL010000115.1 GCA_015232025.1 Alphaproteobacteria bacterium | reverse complement strand
TGGACCACGAGCACGAGCGCCGCGTGCTCGACGCGCTGGCCGGCCTGCGCGGGCGGATGGCGGTGGTGATCGTCGCCCACCGCCCCTCGACGGCGCGCTGGGCTGACCATGTGGTGGCGCTCGACGGCGGGCGGGTGGTCGCCGAGGGCGACTGGGCGGCGGTCGGCAAGGCGGCCGGCCCGCTGCTCGAACGGCTGGCGATGGTGTGATCCGCCAGCGGCACTCGGTCCCTTGGTGACTCTTGGTGTCCTTGGTGTCTTGGTGGTGAACCTTTTTTTCCTGCTCAATGGCGGCATTGGGCTCGCCGGCATTAGACCGCGATGGGCGCCGCGATGTGGGGGTGGGGGTCGTAACCCTCCAGCGTGAAATCCTCGAAGCGGAAGGCGAACAAATCGTCGACCGCCGGATTCAGCGTCATGCGGGGCAGGGGGCGGGGCTGGCGCGACAGCTGGAGATCGGCCTGCTCCAGGTGGTTGGCGTAAAGATGGGCGTCGCCGAAGGTGTGGATGAACTCGCCCGGCTTAAGGCCGGTGACCTGGGCGATCATCATGGTCAGCAGGGCGTAGGAGGCGATGTTGAACGGCACCCCCAGGAACACGTCGGCCGAGCGCTGGTAAAGCTGGCAAGACAGCCGGCCGTCGCCCACCCAGAATTGGAACAGGCAGTGGCAGGGGGGCAGCCTCATGCGGGGGATGTCGGCGACGTTCCAGGCCGACACGATCAGCCGGCGCGAATCGGGGTTGTTGCGAATCTGGTCCAGCAAGTCGGCGATCTGATCGATCGATCGCCCGTCGGGGGCCGGCCAGGATCGCCACTGATGGCCGTAGACCGGGCCGAGATCGCCGTTCTGGTCGGCCCACTCGTCCCAAATTCCCACTTTGTTGTCGCGCAGATAGCGGATGTTGGTGTCGCCGGCCAGGAACCACAGCAGCTCGTGGATGATGGCGCGCAGATGCAGCTTCTTGGTGGTCAGCAGCGGAAATCCGGCGCCAAGATCGAAGCGCATCTGGTGGCCGAACACCGAGCGCGTGCCGGTGCCGGTGCGGTCCGCCTTGTCCAGCCCGGTCTCGCGCACCCGGCGCATCAGATCGAGATATTGCAGCAAACGCCCGTCCTCCCGCCGTATCGCGAAGACTTTAGCGGCAAGCCCCTTCGGCGGCAATCACCCCCTGGCGCGACGGCGCGGGGCGGACTATATTGAGGGCGTCGGGAAACCGACTATGGCGCTAAACGCCGTTCGGAATAAGCGTTGCGGACCCGGGGGCGGTACCCGGCGCCTCCACCATTTCGGCGGTCCCCAGGGTGGGACCGCTCCATGGGGGCGAAACAGGATCGACGCGCGTGGTAAAGGTACGGCTTGTGCTCGGCATGGTACCGCCGTTATCGGGCTAAAAACACAAGTGCCAACGACAACGTTGAGTACGCCGCTGCCGCTTAGTCGGTAAGCGCGGTTCGGGGGGCGCCGGGCAACAGAAGTCCCCCCACTTGTTCGCGTGATGGTCTCCCACCCATCTCGTCGTCAATATTTGCTGGTCGGAACCATGGCGCGATTTCGATACGACAAGATGGTGGAGAACGCCCTGCGCGCCGTGGTGCGCCAGGCGCTTGAGGTCACCGCCCGCGAGGGCCTCAGCGATCCGCATCATTTCTACATCACCTTCCGCACCCGTCATCCCGGCGTCGAGGTGGCGGATCGGCTGCTGATGCGCCATCCCGAGGAAATGACCATCGTCATCCAGCACCAGTTCTGGGGGCTCGAGGTCGGCGAGACCGGGTTCGAGGTGACGCTCAGCTTCAACCGTCAGAACGAACGGCTGGTGATCCCGTTCGGCGCGGTGGTCGCCTTCGCCGACCCGTCGGCCAAGTTCGGCCTGCAATTCCAGCCCGAGGGCGAGGACGCGCCCCTCGCGCCGCCGCCCTCCGGCGAGCCCGAGCCGCCCCCGCCGCCGCCCGACAGGGCCGAGGGCGGTGGCCAGGTCATCACCTTGGACAAATTCCGCAAGAAGTGAGCCGGCTTGACCTGGGGCCAAAAAAGGTGTCTCAAGGAGACTCCTACCTGAACGCGTGGGCGCTCGCCCACCCAAGCGCGAGGCGCCGACGCCCATGACCGAGACCCGCTTCCACGAGATGTTCCCCCTCGCGGCGGACGAAACCCCGTACCGCCTGCTGACCACCGATCACGTCGGCACCGAATCCTTTGGCGGGCGGACCATGCTGACCGTCGAGCCGGCGGCGCTGACCCGGCTGGCCTTCGAGGCGTTCCGCGACTGCTCGCATCTGCTGCGGCCCGGCCATTTGCGGCAGGTGCGGGGCATTCTCGACGACCCGCTGGCCTCGGCCAACGACCGCTTCGTGGCGCTCGATCTGCTGAAGAACGCCACCATCGCGGCGGGCATGGTGCTGCCGATGTGCCAAGACACCGGCACCGCCATCGTGATGGGCAAGAAGGGCCAGCACGTGTTCACCGGCGCCAACGACGCGGCGGCGCTGTCGGAAGGCATTGCCCAAGCCTATACCGGGCTGAACCTGCGCTACAGCCAGGTGGCGCCGCTCGACATGTATGACGAGGTCAATACCGGCGACAATCTGCCGGCCCAGATCGACCTGTTCGCCACCGAGGGCGACGCCTACAAGTTCCTGTTCATGGCCAAGGGGGGTGGGTCGGCCAACAAGACCTACCTGTATCAGCAGACCAAGGCGCTGCTGAACCCCGATTCGCTGCGAACCTTCCTCGACGCGCAGATCCGCACGCTGGGCACCTCGGCCTGTCCGCCCTATCATCTGGCGATCGTGATCGGCGGCACCTCGGCCGAGTTGGCGCTGAAGACGGTCAAGCTGGCCTCGGCGCGCTATCTCGACGGGCTGCCGACGGCGGGGTCGAAGGGCGGGCACGCCTTCCGCGACCTCGAGATGGAGGCGCAGGTCCTGGAGATGACCCGCGCCATGGGCATCGGCGCGCAATTCGGCGGGCGGCATTTCTGCCACGACGTGCGGGTGGTGCGGCTGCCGCGCCACGGCGCCTCGTGCCCGGTGGCGATCGGCGTGTCGTGCTCGGCCGACCGCCAGGTGCTGGGCAAGATCACCAAGGCCGGCGTGTTCCTGGAGCAGCTTGAAACCAATCCGGCCCAGTACCTGCCCGAGCCCGGCGCCACCGAGCAGGCCGGCGAGGTGGTCAAGATCGACCTCAATCGGCCGATGGACGACATCCGCCGCACCCTGTCGCAATACCCGATCAAGACGCGGCTGTCCTTGTCGGGGCCGCTGATCGTGGCGCGCGACATCGCCCACGCCAAGCTGAAGGAGCGGCTGGACCGCGGCGACGGCCTGCCGCGGTATTTCCGCGATCACGCGGTCTATTACGCCGGCCCGGCCAAGACGCCCAGCGGCTACGCCTCGGGCTCGTTCGGCCCCACCACGGCGGGACGCATGGACGCCTATGTCGATCTGTTCCAGGCGCATGGCGGCAGCATGGTGATGCTTGCCAAGGGCAACCGCTCGAAGGGCGTGACCGAGGCCTGCAAGAAGCATGGCGGCTTCTATCTCGGCTCGATCGGCGGCGCGGCGGCGAACTTGGCCGAACACTGCATCCGCAAGGTCGAATGCGTCGAATACGCCGAGCTGGGCATGGAGGCGATCTGGAAGATCGAAGTCGAAGACTTCCCCGCCTTCATCGTGGTCGACGACAAGGGCAACGACTTCTTCGCGGGGATTTAGCCGGCACCATCATTCCCGCGAAAGGGGGAATCCATTGCGCAGCCGCGACCCCCGCTTTCGCGGGGGTGACGAGCCTGAGGACCGTCAGGGCGGATAGACCACGCTGGCCGGGTTGAGCCGCCGGCCGCCGGTGAAGTCCAGATAGGTCTCGTCGCCGATGCGAAAGGCGGTGGTGACCCACTCGGCGAAGATCGCCCAGTCTTCGGCCTTCGGACTCGCCGGTGGGCGCACCATTGGGCGCAGGGCCGCCTCGACGGCGGCGCCCTCGTCGGGGACCACCCAGCGATCCGAGGGACCGCAGGCCCGCTCGAAGGACGAGCAGCCGCGCTTGATGAAGGCCGGAACGTCGGGACCCAGGCGCGGGTCGGCGTCCATCTCGGCCCGCAGGCGCGCGTAGAGGGCGCGCGCCCCGTCCAGGCCGTCGGCGTAGACATAGGCGGCCCACAGATTGGGCCGGTCGAACAGATCGACCTCGGAGCACAGCTTGGTGGTGGCGGGAAGGCGCTTCGCCACCTCGCGCAACGCGACCAGCTCGCGCAGGCTGCGCGGCACCGCCTTGACCTTGTGGCAGGCGCGGCAGGCGTGCGGAATGACGGCCCGGCGATAGGCGCATTCGAACATCACCCCCTCGCGGAACCAACAATCCATCGCGGGGGCGTTGCGCACCATCAGCGTGGTGGAGCGGCTGGCCCGCGGCGGCGCGCGCAGGCCCAGCATGCCGTCCGCGTGTCGCACCAGACGGCCCTCGGCCAGCGCCCTGTCAAGATTGGCGCCGATGTCCTGGCCGCCGACCTTCGATCCGCGGAGGGCGTCCAGCATGTCAATCGGTCCAGGGATTCTCGACCGAGACCTCGGTGGGCATGCGGCGGTCGTCGCCGGTCGCCACCACCAGGTCATGGACGATGGCGGTCGCGGCGATCAGGCCGTCGATGGGGGGCAGGGGTTGGCCGGTCGCCTCCAGCCGGCCGCCCAGGCGACCCCACACGGCGGCCACGCGCTCGTCGATCGGCAACAGGCGTTGGCCGAAGCGTTGGGCCAGCGGCCCCGACAGCCAGTTCTCCAGCCCCGAGCGGCGCGGATGCGACAGCGGCAGTCGTTGCAGGATGCGGGTCATATCGGCCAAAGACATCACGCTGAGATACATCTCGCGCTCGTCGCGCGCGCTTAGCCAGGCCATCACCGAGGGATCGGGGCGCGGCCGCACCAGTTCGGTCAGCACGCAGGTGTCAAGCAGCCAAGCCATGTCAGTAATCCACATTGCGCCGGGGATCGGCCGGCGGGGCCGCGAATTCGACGCCCTCGGCGGCGGCGTCGCCGAACGGAGAATTGCGCATGAAATCGACCAGATTGCCGGCCGGGCGGCTCAAGCGTTCGTGCTCGGCCGGCGACAGCAGCACGGCGACGCGGCGACCGCCGTTCAGGATGTGCTGGGCGCCCTCCTGTTCGGCGCGCAGGACGACCTCGCCCAGATTGGCTTGGGCCTCCTCGAATTGCCATTCGCCGTCGTTGCGCAAGGGCGCCTCCCGTTTGGCGTCAGTCTAATCTCAAATGCGCCCGCCGACTACGCCGTCGGCACGCCGCTGGTGGTCGAATGCTCGAAGTGGTGGGCCTCGCCCGGATGTACGATGGCCCGCGCCGCGTGGGCCGCCGCGGCGGCCTCGGCGAAGCCGGTCAGGATCAGCTTCAGCTTGCCCGGATACTGGGCGATGTCGCCCACCGCGAAAATGCCCGGCCGGCTGGTGGCGCAATCTTGTTGGCGGACCAGGATGGCGTGGCGCTCCATCTCCAGGCCCCATTGGGCGATCGGCCCCGGATCGCTGGCCAGCCCGAAGAACGGCAGCAGGGCGTCGGCGGCCAGCCGGCGCACCGCGCCGTCCAGCGTGGCCACGCTTACCGCCGACAGCCGCCCGTTCTCGCCCTCGATGCCGTGAAGCTGGTAGGGCACCACCATCTCGACATTGGGCAGGCCTTGCATGCGCGCCACCATGTCCGGGGCGGCGCGGAATTTCGGCCGGCGATGGACGACCATCACATGCTCGGCCAATTCGGCCAGCGACACCGCCCAATCGACCGCCGAATCGCCGCCGCCCGCGATCACCACGCGCTTGCCGCGGAAGTCCTCGCGCCGGGTCACCAGATACGAGACGCCGCGCCCCTCATAGGCCTCGATGCCGGGCAGCGGCGGCCGGTTGGGACCGAAGGCGCCGACCCCCGCCGCGATGATCACCACCATCGCCTCGATCGCCTGGCCGTCCGACAGCCCGACCCGCCAGCGGCCATCGTCCAGCCGTTCCAGCGCCACCACCGTGCGGCCGAAATGATAGACGGGGTGGAAGGGCGCCGCCTGGGCGCTCAACCGCTCGATCAAATCGGCGGCGAGGATTTGCGGATGGCCGGGCACGTCGTAGATCGGCTTTTCGGGATAAAGCGCGGCGCACTGCCCGCCCGCCGCCTCCAAGGCGTCGACCACATGGCAGCGGATTTTCAGCATGCCGCATTCGAACACCGCGAACAGCCCCACCGGGCCGGCTCCGACGATCACCGCGTCGGTCTGGTGAATGACCATGGCCATGCCGCTTCTTCCTCCATCGGGCTTCGAGCCGGCATTAATGCCCCCGGATCGCCACGCGATCAAGTGCGGCTCGGTTGCGGACGGGCCGGCGGCGCGCTACAACCGTCCGATGAGCGATATCCTGACCCTCGATCTGCCCGACGAGGAGGCCACCATCCGCCTGGGCGCCGCGCTGGCCGAGGCGGCGCGGGCCGGCGACGTGATCGCCCTGTCCGGCCCGCTGGGCGCCGGCAAGACGGCGCTGGCGCGGGCCTTCATCCGGCACCTGACCAGCCCCGACGAAGAGGTGCCCAGCCCCACCTTCACCCTGGTGCAGATCTACGAGACGGCCAAGGGCGACATCTGGCATCTCGATCTTTATCGGCTGGCCGACCCGGCGGAAACCGTGGAATTGGGCATCGAGGAAGCGTTTCGTGAAGGAATTTGCCTGATAGAATGGCCCGAGCGCCTGGGGCCGCTGCTGCCCGGCGATCGCCTCGATCTGCGGCTGTCGCTGGCCGGCGAGGCGCGGCGGGCCGAGTTGATCGGCTGGCGCGGGCGTTTGGGGGAGATTGCCAAGCATGTCTGACCGCGAGGCCCTGATCGGGACCTTCCTGCGCAAATGCGGCTGGGGTGGCGTGCGCCGCTCGAAGCTGGCCGGCGACGCCTCGTTCCGCCATTACGACCGCTTGGCGCGGCCCGGCGGCCATCGCGCCGTGCTGATGGACGCCCCGCCGCCCAAGGAGGACGTGCGCCCCTTCGTGGCCATCGCCCGCCATCTCGAAGCGCTGGGCTTCAGCGCGCCGCGCGTCCTGGGGGTCGACGAGGAAAACGGGCTGCTGCTGCTCGAGGATCTGGGCGACAACACCTATACCAAGCTGCTGTCGCGCGCCGGCCATGACGAGTACGCCCTGTACGGGCTGGCGGTCGATACGCTGGCCGCCCTGCACGGCTCGCGCGGTGCCGTGCCCGACGGGCTCGCCGCCTATGACGACGACCGCCTGATGACCGAGGCGATGCTGCTGCCCGACTGGTACATGCCCGAGATGGGCCGCGCCGTCGACGAGGCCGCCCGCGCCGAATACGCGGCGCTGTGGCGCGACACCTTCCCGCTCGCCCGCCTGATGCCCGATACGCTGGTGCTGCGCGACTTCCACGTCGACAATCTGATCCTGCTGCCGCGCGACGGCGTGGCGGCCTGCGGGCTGCTCGATTTCCAGGACGCGGTGGTCGGGCCGCTGACCTACGACCTGATGAGCCTGATGGAGGACGCGCGGCGCGACATCGATCCCGGCTTGGTCTCGGCCATGCGGACGCGCTATCTCGACGCCGTGCCGGGGCTCGACCCGATGGCCTTCGAGGTGTCATGGGCGGTGCTGGCCGCCCAGCGCCACGCCAAGGTGATCGGCATCTTCTCGCGGCTGTGCCGGCGCGACGGCAAGAGCGCCTATCTGACCCACATCCCGCGGGTCTGGCGCCTGTTCGAGGCGGCGCTGGCCCATCCCGCCCTGGAAGGGGTGCGCGGCTGGGTCGATCGTCACATGCCGCCCGCCGAACGCGGAGTGCCGACGCCGTGAGGGCGATGGTGCTGGCCGCCGGGCTGGGCCTGCGCATGCGCCCGATCACCGAGCGCCTGCCCAAGCCGCTGGTCGAGGTGGCGGGGCGCAGCATGCTCGATCGCGTGTTCGATCATCTCGACGCCTTCGGCATCGAGCGGCGGGTGGTCAATCTGCACCATCTGGGCGGCATGATCCGCGACCATCTCGCCGGGCGGGCCGACGTCGATTTCTCTGACGAGCCGGTGTTGCTGGAGACCGGCGGCGGGGTCGCCAAGGCGCTGCCCCTGCTGGGCGGCGAGCCGTTCCTCGTCGCCAACGCCGACATCGTGTGGCTGGACGGCCCCACCCCCGCCTTGACGCGCATGGCCCAAGCCTGGGACGGCGCGGCGATGGACGCCTTGCTGCTGCTGCAACCGGCCGCCTCGGCGTTCGGCTATGACGGGCGGGGCGATTTCAGCCTGGACGCCAATGGCGCGCCGCGGCGCCGCCGCGAGGGCGAGATGGCGCCGTTCATCTTCGCGGGGGTGCAGATCCTGAAGCCCGAATTGTTCCGCGACGCGCCGCAAGGGGCCTTCTCGCTGAACCTGATCTACGACCGGGCGCTGGCGGCGGGCCGGCTGCGCGCCATCGTCCACGACGGACGATGGTTCCACGTCGGCACCCCGGCGGCGCTGGACGAGGTCCACGGCCTGATATGACCGAGATCGCCCCCGCCGTCTTCACCATTCCGCCCGGCTGGTCGTTCGTCGACGCGCTGGCGCGGGGGATGATGGAGCGGGCCGGCGGCGATCCGATGGCCTTGTCGCGGCCCTTGGTCCTGTTGCCCACCCGCCGCGCCTGCCGCGCCCTGCGAGACGCCTTTCTGCGCCTCAGCGAGGGCCGGCCGCTGCTGCTGCCGCGCATGTGGGCGCTGGGCGAACCCGACGAGGACGAGGCGGTGTTGCAGGGCGACCTGGAATTGCCGCCCGCCATGCCGCCGCTGCGCCGGCAATTGCTGCTCGCCCGGCTGGTGATGGCGCTGGGCGGCGGAACGTCGCCCGAGCAGGCCGCCCAACTGGCCGGCGAACTGGGCCATCTGCTCGATCAGGTGCGGACGGAAGGGCTGGAATTCGACGGGCTGGAAAAGCTGGTTCCCGCCGAATTCGCCGAGCACTGGCAAAAGACCCTCGATTTCCTGCGCATCCTCACCCACCACTGGCCGCTGATCGTCGAGCAGGACGGCTGCATGGACGGCAGCCTGCGCCGCCTGCGGCTGTTGGAGGCGCAGGCCGCCAGTTGGGACTCGCATCCTCCCGCCCAGCCGGTGATCGCCGCCGGCTCGACCGGCTCGATCCCCGCCACCGCGGCGCTGCTGGCGGTGGTGGCGCGGCTGCCGGGCGGGGCGGTGGTGCTGCCCGGCCTCGACACCTGGGCCGACGACGACTCCTGGGCCGCCGTCGAGCCCGGCCATCCGCAGCACAATCTGAAGACCCTGCTCGACCGCATCGCCATC
>JADGAL010000114.1 GCA_015232025.1 Alphaproteobacteria bacterium | reverse complement strand
CGCCGCCGGACCACCGGCGCGCTGGCAGGCGCCCCACATCGCCTCGATCTCGCGGGGCGAGAACAGCAGCGCCTGCACCACGTCGCCCGGCTTGTGGGCGGCGCGCCGCGCCGATGGATTGAGCGAGGCCTTGGCCATGCCCGGCTCGCGCCCCAGATAGGCCAGTTCCTCGGCGGTGCGGAAGATCAGGATGCGCTGGCCCAACTCGCGCACCAGTTCGGGCGACAGCGGCAGGTAATGGGGCAGCAGCGGCACCTGCCATTCGTAGCGCAGGTTCTCGCGCAACGCCAGGTACAGGCGCTCGCCGCGCGACGGGCTTCGCAAGGGGCGGGGCGCCGGATCGGCACCCCATCCTAGCGCGGCCAGCGCGCCTCGCCAGAACGACGGCGCGGCGGCGCGCGGGCCGCGCCGGGTCGGCTTGCGATCGAGCGCCATGCGGAAATAGCGCCTGGCCGCCGCCCGCACGATCAGCGCGATGACGTCGCCCAGCACGCGACCGCAGGGCAGCACCTGATCGTCGTTCCGCGCCACCACCCCATCGGGCGCCCGCGCCACGCCCTCGAACAACTCGGGCTGGGCGCGGAACAGGCGGAAGCAGCCTTCCAGAATGGCCGGCGTTCCCATGATCCGCTCATAGGCGGCGTCGCGCGCCATGCCGTGCAATTCGGGCAACCCCGCCCGCAGAACGTCGGTCACCGGCCCGCGGATGGTCAGCCGCAAACGGGAGATGTCGTCCGAAGGCAATCTGGTGGCACGCGCGGACACGGCCGGTCTCCATCAAATTCGTTCGAGTCCGGTTGTACTCCATCGCGGTGAAGGAACGATGTGACGCGCGTCACCGGCGGTCAGGCCATCTCGCGCGGCTTGGCGAGGCCGATATAGGTCGCGGCCACCTCCTCGCCATAGATCTTCAGCGCGTCGACGATGACGCGCCCGCTCTTGCCCGGCTTGCGCTGTGAATCGAGCAGTATCGACAGCTCGGTCAGGGCGATGACGACGTGGCTGGTGCGCGCCTCGTCGTTCAGGATGGCGCGCAGCTTGGCGCGGCCCGAATCGGTGGCGCCCTCGCGCTTGACCTGATAGCCGAGTTCGTGAATCCGCTCGAGGCCCTTGTCGGACAACGGCTCGACGCGGGTGATCGCGGCCAGATTGCGATAGGCGCTCCATTCCCCGAAGCCGGCGACATAACTGATGCCGACCAGGGTCAGTTCGGGAACCTGCTCGCGGCGCGCCCATTCGCCGACCGATTCGGCGACCGAGACGAAGGTCGAGCCGTATTCGGCGGCGACCGCGCGGATGCGGTCGGTGAAGTAGTGATTGGTGTGACAGGCGAGGCACAGCAGCCGCGCCCCTTCCTCGCACAGCGAGCGAACCGCCGGTTCGAGCTGCTCCCACACCTGTTCGGCCCGCTTGTCCAACTCCATCGACAGGCCCAGCCCCGGCACCGACCGCACCGAGACGGGGGGATAGGACAAATCCCCCTGGAAGCGGTGGGCCATGATCTCCTGGACGCGCCGATTGATGTGTTGCCACAGGATGATGCCGCTGTCGGGGGCGTTGCCGGTGACGATGCCGATACCGACCGGGCCGTGGCGCGGCAAAGGCGGCGCCTCGACAATATCGGCCACCTGGGCGCCCAAAGCCTCGATCACGTCGCGCGGGCGGAATTCCACCGACCACGTGCGATCGCCCGCATTGGTCATCATGGTGTTGGGCAGGCCGCGGACCTCCAGCACGCCTTGGTCGAAGAGCTGGGTCACCGGGGCGCCCTCGAATCCGTTCGCCAGCGAGAAGGGATTGACGAGGCCGTAGATCGAGTCGTCCGAAGAATCGGTGGTGACCAGACGCTCGACGTCGCTGACCGCGCCCAAGGCGGCGCGAAGCTTGGCCATGTCCAGCAGTTGGTCGCCACGGCAATGGACCGCGACATGGTGTCGCCGCCCATCCGCCCCGGTATGGGCGCCGAAGAAGCTCTTCAACTCATCCTCGACGGGAATGCCCATCTTGCCCAGCCGATAGCGCTTGTTGGCGGCATCCCGGCAGGACATCGCCTTGGCGTTCCGCGCCAGCAGATGCCAAAGACCGTGGCGTTCGAAAAACGCCAGGGTCGCCAGCACGGCGGCTGGCGGAGCCGCTTCGCCGGCCCGCGGCTCCAGCAAGGCCCATGCCTGTCCGGTCATGATGTCCCTCCCACGCCTGCTGGCGGAATCAGATGCGTTCGTTGATGAATACGGCCAGTTCGGAGTCTTTCCAGGACAGGATTCCCTTGCCCTCGACGATCCGCACCGTGGCCGACACCCGATCGCCGCCATTGAGAAGCTGGCGGGCGGCGTTGGTGATATCGAGACCGACGATCATCTCCTTGTCGGCTTCGACACTGGTGACGCGGCGGCGGAAATAGCCGGCGAAATTGGGGGAGTTGCGCTTCAGGTCGTCACCCGACTTGGTATTCAGATAGACCTCGATGCCGATATGGGGGCTGTCCTCCAGCAGGGTGATGCGCCCGCCGTAAAGCCGCAGGCTGGCATTGAACACCTTGTCGCCGCGCCAGTTTCCCTCGATCGGCCGATCGGGCGCCAGACGCACCGGATCGCTGTCGTCGCGCACCTCCAGGGCTTTCTGCTGCTTCAAAGCCTGGACATAAAGCGAGCGCGACATTTCTCCCGCCACCGACCGCTGGGCTTTCTGCGCCCGCTCCTCGAAGGACAAATCCTCGTCGGCCAGCAGGACCATCAGTTTGCACAAGGCGGCTTCCGGCGTGATGTCGAAGCCGGTGACCATGCCGACCTCCAGCAATTCGGCGCTGGTCTCGTACATGCCCAGTTCTACGAAGCCGTGCAGGCATTGGGTGACGTTCTGCACGACGATCTCCTTGGCGTGGGCGTCGCGGAACACCTTCAGGAACTCGGGCTTGGTCGGAATGTTGCCCGAGCCGAAGGCGCGCAGGACGATTCCAGCGATCCCCTTGGTGTTGAGGATGTTGCGCGCCAGCTCGGTGTTCTGAATGCCGGGATAGACGTCGAAGGTCAGGACGTTGGGCTGCAGACGCCGCACGACTTGGAAGGCTTGGTCGTTGGGCTTCAGGACCAGACGCTCGTCGACGAACAGGCGGTTTCCGGCTTCGCCGAGGGGCGGGAAATTGGGCGTGTAATAGGCGTCGAAGCCCGAGGCGTCCTGCTTGCGCGCCCGATTGCCGCGCAACAGCTTGTGATTGAAATAGATGCAGACCTCGGGCACCAGCGGAACGCCCGACAGCTTGGGGTTGGCGAAGCCGATGGCGGTGACCATGTTCTGCGCGCCGTCATTGCGCGAATTGAACAGATAGGCGATCTGCGCACCGGTCAAAATGACCGGCTTCTTGAGATTGATGAGCATGAAGCTGAGGGCCGAGGCCGAATAGATCATGCTGTCGGTGCCGTGCAGAATGACGAAGCCGTCATACTCGTCGTGATGCTTCTCGATGATCGAGGCCATCATCACCCATTCGCCGGGGCCGACATTGCAGCTATCCAGCGGTTTGTCGAAGGCGTAGGCGTCGACCCGGCATCCGATGAAGGCGGGTTGGCCGGGGGCGAACTGTGGTGTCCGCCTGACGTATTCGTCCCAGGGGACGACCACCTGCGGGCTATCGGGATCGGCAAGGTCGACGGGCAGAGAACCGATGGTGCCGCCGGTATAAATCACCAGCACGGCGCCCTTGGCGTTCACGTCGGCGGGAAGCACCGCCTTGTAGTAGTGGGCGCCGGGAATGTCCTGATCGTCGGCGAGAATCGCATGTTGCATGGTGAATCTACCTTTCTTGGCTGTTGGTGGCGACGTCGACCTCGCCGATGATGTCGCGCCCCATCACCGCCTTGATCTCGGACAGGCGTTCCTTGGCGTCGATCTCACCGGCGGCCACCAGTTTGTCGGTCTGGGCGATCGCCCACATGAATTTGACCAGCGCCGCAGGCGCCGTCATGTTGCCGGCCGATACGGCCCCCGCCTCCAGCGGCGCCATCGCCGGCCGATACTGGCTGCGGGTGTCCGGCTTGACCGGAAACTGGCTGGTGATCAGCACCGGAATCCCCTTGCCGGTGGCTTCGTGGATCAAGGGCAGCAGGGACCAGTGGGATTCAAAGGGGATGTTACCAATCCCCGGCGTTTCGAGAACGAGGCCCTTGATGTCGGCGACGTCCAGGAATTTGCGGTAGAAGTCGGGGTCCAGTCCCGGATGGCACTGCACCTTGAGGACCCGGTGTTCGAACTGGGCGCGCAGCCGCATGCGCTCGGAATGATCGACCGGACGAAGGATGTCGCGCTTGATTTCGATGGTCTCGGTGACGATCGCCAGCGGATCGAGGGTCGCCGAGACGAATCCTTCGAAGCGATAATCGTCGGTTTTCTGGGTGCGAACGGCGCGGAAGCACTTGTCGGAATAGGCGACGCAGACCTCCGGGATCGGCTTGGTCGCCAGCTTGGTCGCCCGGATCAAGTTCGAACGCGCATCGCCATGCAGCACGTCCATCGGCGCCTGCGCCCCGGTGAAGACGATCGGGAAACGCAAGGGGGCGCCGAACGCGAAGGCCACGGCGGCCGCGGAATAGGCCAGGGTGTCGGTGCCGTGGCAGACCACGAAACCGGCATAACCCTCGTCGCGGCGAGCGAAGATGGCCTCGGCCATCACCTTCCAGTCGTCGGGCGACATGTTGATGCCATCCTTGCACATCAGGGGCAAGGGGTCGATTTCGGCGATGTCGTCCAGTTCGGGAACATTGCTGTAGAACTGGCGCAGATCGGTCGGCTGGGCCAGGGTCCCGTCGGATTGACGTTCCATGCCCAGTGTGCCGCCGGTATTGATCAAACAAATCCGCAGGCGCGTCGTTCCGCCCATCGCGATGCGGGAATGAGTATTCCTGCGCCTCGATCCGATGGTCGACAATTGCGCCTCGATCCAATCCTTGTCGAAATAGGCGCGATAGATCGGATTGCGGATCGAGAGCGTGCGGTCCCCGCTGCGCGTCAGGCCGGTCATCTGAAGCAGCACCAGCACCGATTGCGGAATTGCCCAACTGTCGCACGGTTCGTCATGCAGGCGCCGCCACGTCTCAATCGCCTCGTAGGCGTTGGCGGTGTTGTCGCCCAGGATTTCGGCCGGCGTGTTGAAATGGGCGGTCAACCGGCTTTCCTGGTGGGCGTCGTCCAGCAAGGCGGCGACCAATCCCGCCACCCCGTCCGGGTCGGTGACACCCCGGATCACCGCGTCATTGTGCAGGACGGCGGTCAGGAAGGGTTGGCCTCCCGTCGCCTCGATGATTTTACGGGAAATCTCCTTCGACGCCGCGCCCGCGTCCAGTCCTTCGGACCAACGATCCAGTGTGTCGTCATCGGTGCCGAAATCCGTCAGCACGACATCATGGCCAATATTGAAGGCCCCCGATCCGGATGCCTTGACCAACTGGCTCGGATGCGAAATGCCCGCCAGAAGAAAGGACATGTCGTGTTCGTCGAGAGACTTGAACAGGTTGCGCAACGCCTCGAACAGATAATCCGTGTGATAGCCATGCGGCATCACGAAATCGATCTCGTCGATGATGAACAGGATGGGTTGAGATACATGCTTTCGTAGAATAGTTGCAAAGAACTCACACACTTTGGCGACCGGTGATGTGTCGACACTCTGCCTGGACCAATTGTTTATCGTGGTCGGCGAGATCCCCAATTCGCGCGCGATGTGCCGGAACAGCAGGCCGTACCACTTGTCGGGTGTGTTGCTATGCTCGTCGACCTTGCCGATCACCACCCGCAAATCGATGGGAACGACCCGGTGTCCCTCCTTGTGCAGGGCGATCATCAACCGCTCGGCGAGGCTGGATTTCCCCGATTGCCGCGGCGCCCGCAGATTGACCAGCGTTCGCTTGCCGGTAAACAGGCGCGTCAGTTCCTCGTCCACCGGGCGGCTGATATAAAGTTGATTGGGGCCAACCGCTCCCCCGGAATAGGCGTAGCCCTTCGGCGTCATCAGATTTCAACCTCGTCCAGCCATGCCTGGGCGGCGCTTAGGAAGAACAGGCTGGTCACCGGATTGCGCGCCGGCCCGTCGAGCATCCCCAGGCTCTTGAGCAAAGTGGTCTCCCCCGGCGAGAGCGTGGGACCGGTCGCAGTAGGCCCGAAGCCGGCGACGAATTTTTTCAGCATCTGGCGCATGTCGATCCCCTGATCCGCGGAAACGCGCTGCAAATTGGCCGTCAGGCGGGTGGAGACTCCCAACCACCCGTCCTCTTCATCCAGGTCCTGGGCGCGGGCGACGGCGTCGGTAACCGTCGACCCGCGATGACATGCCCACAAGATCGTTTGCGTGTGGGATGGATGGCCGCCGGAAAAAGCCCTGGTATCATCGGCGACCGAATTGCTCAATCCATAATGGCGGGCCAAATCACGGACCTCACTTGCTTCAAGAAAGCCGAGTTTAACGACGGTGCTTTGCGCGTGGAGCTTCGATCCGATCATCGCCGACCATTCCGATGGGGTCAGGGCTGATGCGATCGAGATCGGGTGGGCGTGGCGTTGGCCCCATCCGCCGGCCAATTCCAATTGCATTTGGGTGACGAATTCGATCATTCGCCGATGCGGCTGGTTTCCAGGCCAGCTATCGGTTTCGTCAACCAGAACGTAAAGCGGCGCCGTCAGGGACGCTTGGCGAACGGCGCCGATCACCTCGCGGGCGATCGTGCGGTGGTCGCCATGATGGGTGGCGATTTCGGACAAGACTGGCAGCTCTAGGGCCGTCCCAAGATGGGCGACGAATCCGCCGATCGGGTCGTCACCATTGATCCGCGACAGCAACGCCTCGTCGAAGGTCACTACGGTCGCGCCCGTCGCTCGGGCTGCCTCCTGCAGGCGGATGAGCCACGAGCTTCGCCCGGTGCTGATTCCGCCCTGCAGAATCACCGGGCCGCCGCGCCGGACGATGCCGGCGATTTCGTCATCGCAACGCCGTGCGACGTAGTTCACCGCACCCAGCGGCAGGGCGCCGCGCGGCGGGTAAAGGTGAACCGCGCCCGGCTTGCCGGCGCCGCTGTCCGCCCATCGCCGGATGTCGTCAAGATCAGCCTGGATACTCGGGTCCGATAGGACCAGACGAGGGCGCGCGGCGGCGATTTTGTCGAGCGACTCGACGAGGCTTCGCCATGTTTCCGGTTCGACGCCCTTGTCCTTGGTTTCGTTGAGGAATTCGGAAAGGTTGCCGCTCGCGTAGCCCATCTGCGCGGACAGTTCCTTCTGACGGCTGCCCATTCGCCGCAGCAGGCCTTTTATCCGCTCCTTCTGATTGGTCGTCAGTCTCATCGGCACCTCTCCTCGTGCAAACGTTACGTCGATGGCCGGGAACGGTCCATGAGAGTTCCTTGCTATCGCGCGATCGGGGATGTGGATGCTGCACGTGCCCGCGAGAGTGTTCAAGAGCCATCTATGACTGCGGCTCTCGCGCGATGACTGGGAGTGAATTTCTTCGTTGTGACGATTGCGCGGGAACCGGCCGTCTGCTAAAACTGAACGAATGCGAGAGCTGCCCTTCAGCGCCCCCTTCGTCGAATGGATGAAGCCATGAGTGATCAGGAGTTCCTGGAATTTAGCGAGGCCATTCGCCAGTGGAAGGAACGCCAAGAGACGGACGAAGAAGTGCATCGGCGTCTCGTCGGCGAAGGTCTCCTCACCGAGGAAGGACATCTGGCGCCGAACTATCGCTGAATGGAGACGCTCTCCAATCCGTTCGTGCTCGGTTATCATGGATGCCACCGCGAAACGGCGGAGCGGGTTCTCGGCGGAGGCGAGCATCTCCGGGCCAGTTCGAACGATTACGATTGGCTTGGTGTCGGCGTCTATTTCTGGGAGGCCGATCCCCTGCGCGGACTGGAATGGGCTCGCGAACGCCATGGTCCGCATGCGGCCGTCATTGGCGCGGTCATTCATCTCGGGCACTGCCTCAACCTGATGTCACGTCATGCCTTTGACGCGCTCACCAGGGCCTACGGACTCCTTGATGAGGATTTCCGTAAGCTGCGGAAGGCGCTGCCGACCAACGGCGTGAGCGGCAAGTCTCGCAAGCTCGATTGCGCGGTGATCCAACGCCTGCATACCCTGCGCCAAGGTCATCCGCCCTATGATACGGTCAAGGGCCTGTTCATCGAAGGCCGCGAGCCCTTTCCGGGATCAGCGTTCCGCCATCAGACGCATGTTCAAATCTGCGTCCGGCAAACGCGGGTCATAAAAGGATACTTCCGCGTCTTCGAGGATCATCTCGGCGGGTCGAACACCGCCTGATTTCAGGGCAACCGGGCGAGCAATTCGACGAGCTGCCAGAGGTTCGAATCGAGCAGGATCAACGCCCACTCGATGATCTCCTTGGCAATGATGAGCGCGAGGATGATGAGTTGATAGGGGTGCATGGGGTCCTCCATCATTGAAGCCCCTTGAGCGTCCCGCGGCTAAGGCCGCTTTGGCAGTAAAATGAATTCACCAATGATGGTGGTAGTACTGGGGTGCGCGAGAGCGCGCAAGAATTGGGCATAGGCCTCTCGGCATTTCACCTCGGGAACGATGCTCCGGCCAACGAGGCGGGGCGGTTGTGGACCCTTCGCGGCCCAACATCAAAGGAAAAAAAGGGCGACCTTTCGGTCGCCCCTCATAGGTGGTCCGCCTGCTCTAGCGCTTTTGTTCGAGGGCTTGGTTGGGCCACGCCGCCCCTCTATTGCATCGACCCCTTGGGTCAATGAGTCTAGACGAGCGCCAGATCGGCCGATGTCAACACCGTACCGTTGACCACGCCGAGCAACCGGACCTCCGACGCCGAGATGGTGCCGACATCCATGACGTCGATGACCATGTAAAGACCGGTGCTGGAGCCGTCGTTGGCGACCACCAGGACATCGGCGAAGGTCGTGCCGCTGGTAACCGCGCCCAGGGCCGCGCGGAACGACGCGAAGTCGGTATCCGCCAGGGTGGTCACCGTGGTCGACAGGAACACCACCTCGTCGGTGGTCATGTTGACCGCCCCCGTGGCCCGGCTGGCGACGGTCAGCGCCCCGCTCAAATTGTCGTCGACGTCGGAACGAAGGCGGCTGGTCAGGCCGATATCGTCGGTCCCGACCTGGAAGTTGTTGATCAGGTCGTATCCGGTGGTGACGCCGGGCTCCGGGCCTTCCGCTAAATAGTGGCCGAAGACCACCATGTCGGTGCCGGCGCCGCTGGCCAGCGTGATGGTGTCGGCGCCCCACTTGCCCTGCACGTTGATCGAGCCGCTGGCCGTGATGACGTCGTTGCCCATGCCGCCGGTCAGCGTCTCGACGCCGGACACCGCCACGGTCTGGCCGCCGTTGCCCAGGGTGATCTTGTCGGTGCCCGAGCCGCCGACCAGCGTCTCGATGTTCACCAGGGTCGTGGTGTTGCCCGAGTTGCCCAGGGTGATCACTTCGACCCCGCTTCCGCCGAACAGAAGCTCCACGCCGCTTATCGTCATAGAACCGTTGAGGGCGTCCAGCAGGGCGATCGAGTCGCGG
>JADGAL010000113.1 GCA_015232025.1 Alphaproteobacteria bacterium | reverse complement strand
AACGGTTCTTCGTTGCCCCCTTGATGTGGGACCGCATGCCCACCCGAGCATTTCGTAAGAGGAGAGATACGCCGAGGGGGTAGCCGGCCGGACACACTCCGCCTTAGGCGGACGCCCCCTGGTTCATAGGCGCAAGGTCATGGCTTACGGTCGGGACAGGTGACGGCGCGCCACGTCCGCCCAAGGGCTGGTCTCGTCGAAGGTGAGATAACGCCGCCAATGGGCCCGCGCCTCAGCCCAGCGGCCCGCCGATTCCAGGCACAATGCGAGATTGTAATGGGCGTCGGCATGGTCGGGGTCGGCGTCGACCGCCTGTCCCAGCGCGGTGATCGCCGCCTCGGGCCGCCCGAGTTCGTACAGCAGATCACCCAGATTGTACCAAGCCGACGCCAGCCGCGGCTGTTCGCCCACCGCCGTGCGGAACGCCTCGACCGCCTCGTCGAGCAGCCCCGCATCGCGCAGCAGATTGCCCAGATTGAACCACGCCTCGGCGAAACGCGGATCGGCCGCGACGGCGTAGTGATAGGCCTGCGCGGCGTCCTCCAGCCGCTCGGCCCGTTCGCAGGCCACGCCGTGCTCGAACCATTCGGCGGCCGAGCGCCCCCCGAAGCCCCGCTCGCCAAACATCACCGCCGCCGCCATCGATCGCCCCTCCGTTCATGAAGGGCGCGATGATAGCGGCGGAAGGTTAAATTGAAACGCCGCGGATCAGGTGGTCGAAGGCCGACAGCGACGCCTTGGCGCCCTCGCCCATCGCGATGATGATCTGCTTGTAGGGCACCGTCGTCGCGTCGCCGGCCGCGAACACGCCGGGCACCGAGGTTTGGCCGCGGGCGTCGACCTCGATCTCGCCGCGCGGGCTGAGCGCCACCGTGCCCTTCAACCAGTCGGTGTTGGGCACCAGGCCGATTTGCACGAAGATGCCGTCCAACTCCACCCGATGCATCCGCTCGGTGGCGCGGTCCTTGTAGGACAGGCCGGTGACCTTGGCGCCGTCGCCATGCACCTCGGTCGACAGGGCCGAGGTGATGATCTCGACATTGCCCAGGCCGCGCAGCTTGGCCTGCAACACCGCGTCGGCGCGCAGCTTGGCGTCGAACTCGATCAGGGTGACGTGGGCCGTGATGCCGGCCAGATCGATCGCCGCCTCAACGCCGGAATTGCCGCCGCCGATCACCGCCACCCGCTTGCCCTTGAACAACGGGCCGTCGCAATGGGGGCAGAAGGCCACGCCCTTGTTGCGATAGGCGTCCTCGCCGGGCACGTTCATGGTCCGCCAGCGGGCGCCGGTCGACAGGATCACCGAGCGCGCCTTGACCGAGGCGCCGCTGGCCAGCCGCACCTCGATCAGTCCACCCGGCGCGTCGGCCGGGATCAGCGCGTCGGCGCGTTGCGCGTTCATGATGTCGACGTCGTAGGCCTTGACGTGTTGCTCCAGCGCGGCGGCCATCTTGGGGCCTTCGGTGTGGGGAACCGAGATGAAGTTCTCGATCGCCATGGTGTCCAGCACCTGGCCGCCGAAGCGTTCGGCCACCACGCCGGTGCGGATGCCCTTGCGCGCCGCGTAGATCGAAGCCGCCGCGCCGGCCGGGCCGCCGCCCACCACCAGGACGTCGAACGCTTGTTTGCCCTTGATGTCCTCCGCCGCCCGCGAAGCCGCGCCGGTATCCAGCTTGGCCAAAATTTGTTCAAGGCCCATGCGGCCCTGCGCGAAGGGCTGGCCGTTCAGGAACACCGCCGGCACCGCCATGACCTGACGGGCCTCGACCTCGGCCGGGAACAGCGCGCCGTCGATCGCCGTGTGCTTGATGCGGGGGTTGAGCGCCGCCATCAGGTTCAGCGCCTGCACCACGTCGGGGCAGTTCTGGCAAGACAGCGAGAAATAGGTCTCGAACCGCCAAGCGCCGTCCAGGGCGGCGATCTGGTCGATCACCGCCGGGGATTCCTTGGACGGATGCCCGCCGACTTGCAGCAGCGCCAGGACCAGCGAGTTGAACTCGTGCCCCATCGGCAGACCGGCGAAGCGCACGCCGATGTCCGAGCCGACCCGGTTGATCGCGAAGGACGGCGCGCGCTCGTCGGCGCCCCGGACCAGCGAGATCTTGTCCGACAGGGACGCGATGTCTTGCAACAGCTCCAGCAACTCCCGCGACTTGTCGCCATCGTCCAGGGACGCGACCAGTTCGATCGGCTGGGTGATCTTTTCGAAATAGGCCGTCAACTGGCCTTTGAGGGTTTCGTCCAACATGCCGATGGCTCCTGCCGTGGGGGACCGGACCCGGTTCGATCCGGGTCCGGGGACCGTCTTAGATCTTGCCGACCAGATCGAGCGAGGGGGCCAGGGTCTTTTCGCCTTCCTTCCACTTGGCGGGGCAGACCTCGCCGGGGTGGGAGGCGACGTACTGGGCCGCCTTGACCTTGCGCAGCAGTTCCTTGGCGTCGCGGCCGATGCCGCCGGCGGTGATCTCGACGATCTGGATCTTGCCGGCCGGGTCGACCACGAAGGTGCCGCGGTCGGCCAGGCCCACCTCCTCGATCATCACCCCGAAGTTGCGGCTGATCGTGCCGGTCGGGTCGCCCACCATGGTGTAGTTGATCTTCTTGATGGCCGGAGACGTGTCGTGCCAAGCCTTGTGGGCGAAGTGGGTATCGGTCGAGACGCTGTAGATTTCGACGCCCATCCCCTGGAATTCGGCGTAATTGTCGGCCAGATCCTCCAACTCGGTCGGGCAGACGAAGGTGAAGTCCGCCGGATAGAAAAACACGACCGACCACTTGCCCTTGAGGGTGGCGTCGCTGACATCGACGAACTGGCCGTTCTTGTACGCCTTGGCCGTGAAGGGCTTGATCTCGGTGTTGATCAGGGACATCGGGTTTCTCCAGAGCAGGGGTGATTGGGTGAGCGCATCCTATGGAAGATGCGCCCATCTGTGAAATTGGTTATTTTTGTGAATACGATCGAGTATGTCGATCAGTGATGATCGGCAAACTCGGCGGCGATTTGGCGGAAGCGATCGGCGATGGTCAGGAACACGTCGACCATCTCGGGGTCGAAATGGCCGTCGCGGCCTTCCGAGATCAGGCGCACCGCCTCTTCGTGGGAAAAGGCCGGCTTGTAGACGCGCTTGCTGATCAGCGCGTCATAGACGTCGGCCACCGCCATCAACCGGCCCGACAGCGGGATTTCCTCGCCCTTGAGGCCCTGGGGATAGCCGCTTCCGTCCCACTTCTCCTGATGGGTGTAGGCGATCTCGCGGGCGAAGCGCAAAAACGAATCCTCGTCGCCGCCCAGCATCTCCTCGGTGGTGGCGATGGCGTCGCGGCCAAGCACGGCGTGGGTCTTCATGATCTCGAACTCGTCGGCGGTCAGGCGGCCCGGCTTCAGCAGGATGTGGTCGGGGATGCCGACCTTGCCGATATCGTGCAGCGGCGCCGATTTGTAAAGCAGCTCGATCACCTCGTCGGTCAGCGCCTCGGCCCAGCGCGGGTCGGCGGCCATGGCGCGGGCCAATTCGCGGACGTAGTTCTGGGTTCTGCGGATGTGGTTGCCGGTCTCGTTGTCGCGCGTCTCGGCCAGCGAGGCCATCGCCACGATGGTGGCGTCGCGCACCAGGGCCACTTGCCGGGTGCGCTCGTCGACCAGCCGTTCCAGGTGGCGGGTCTGGTCCGACAGCGCCAGATGGGTGGTGATGCGCGCCCGCACCACGGCGGGCGAGATCGGCTTGGTGATGTAATCGACGGCGCCCATCTCCAGCCCCGCCGCCTCGTCGACCGCCTGGCCCAGCGCGGTGACGAAGATCACCGGAATGGCGCGCGTGGCGGGATCGGCCTTCAGGCGCTTGCAGACGGTATGCCCGTCCAGGTCGGGCATCATGACGTCCAGCAGGATCAGATCGGGGCGCGGCTGGCCGGACGCCCGGCGCAACGCCGCCTCGCCGCTTTTGGCGGCCAGGACGCGGTAGTCGCGTTTCAGCAGATCGGCCAGCACGGTCAGGTTCAGCGGCTCGTCATCGACGATCAGGATGGTGGCTTCGGTCATGATGTGCTTCCTGCGAGCAGCGTGGCCAGGGTGGCGCGGGCGTCCTCGAAATCGAAATCCTCGATCTGGCGGCGCAGGCGGGCGAAGGCGGCGGCCTGCCCGGCCGGCGCGGTCATCCGCGACAGCAGATCGAGGGCGCCCGCGTCGTCCTCGGCCAACATGCGGTCGAGCGCGTCGAAATCGATCGGCTCGGCCGCCGCCACGGTGGGCGCCGCTNGCCGCCCGGCCAGCGCCGAAACCACCGGGGCGAGCGCGTCGCGCAGCGCCAAGACGTCGGGCGAGCGCCCCTCGCGCAGGGCGATCTCGACCGCTCGGGCGGCGGCGGCCAGCCGTTGGGCGCCGATCGTGCCGGCCAGCCCGGTCAGGGTGTGGGCCATGCGTTCCAACGCCTCGGGATTGAGTTCCGGCAACGCCGCGCCGGTCTCGGCGAATTGCTCGGCGAAGCCGATCAGCAGCCGGTCGAGCAGCGCCGCGTTGCCCTCCAGCCGGGCCAGCGCGCCCTTGATGTCGAGCACCTGGGACAGCCCGTCGAAGGACACCGCCGCCGGTCCGGCGACCGTCGCCGCGACGCCCGTCCCGGCGGCCAGCCAGCGGGTCAGCACGTCCAGCAGTTCGGTCACCACGATGGGCTTGGCGACGTGGTCGTTCATGCCGGCGTCCAGGCAGCGGCGGCGCTCCTCGACCATGGCGTGGGCGGTCATCGCGATGATCGGCAGATCGGCGAAGCGGGCTTGCGCGCGGATGGCGCGGGTCGCCTCCAGCCCGTCCATCACCGGCATCTGGACGTCCATCAGCACGGCGTCGAACGCCTCGGGGCCGCGCTCCTCCAGGGTCAGCAGCGCCTCGCGGCCGTTGTTGGCGACATCGACCGAGATGCCCCACCAGGTCAGGATCTCGACGCCGACCTGCTGGATGATGGCGTTGTCCTCGGTCAGCAGGACATGGCGGCCGGCCAGCACCGGCGACCTCGGCCACCATTTGCGGCGCGGCCGGGCCGCCCGCCACCAGCGACATCATGGTGTCGAACAGGGTCGAGGGATTGACCGGCTTGACCAGCAACCCGTCCAGCGTCGCCTGCGCCTCGGGCTGGGACAGCACCTCCTCGCGGGCGTAGGCGGTGACCATGATCACCACCGGGGTGGTCGGCAGATGGCCGGCCTGTTTCATGCGGCGCGAGGCCTCCAGCCCGTCCATCGACGGCATGCGCCAGTCCATCAGCACCAGCCGATAGGGTTCCTCGCCGGCCGCCGCGGCGCGGTCGACCTCGGCGAGCGCGGCTTCGCCGCCATCCGCCTCGGTCACCCGGCAGCGCAGCGAGGCCAGCATGCCGGCCAGGATGGTACGGGCGGTGGCGTTGTCGTCGACCACCAGCACGCGCGCCCCGCGCAGATCGGCCCAGCGGCCCTCGGGCGCGGTTCGCGGGCAGCGGCCGAAACGCGCCGTGAAGCGGAAGGTGCTGCCGACCCCTTCCTCGCTGTCCACCCAGATGCGCCCACCCATCATCTCGACCAGCCGGCGCGAGATGCTGAGTCCCAGCCCGGTGCCGCCGAAGCGCCGGGTGGTCGAGCTGTCGGCCTGGCTGAACGGTTGGAACAGCCGCGAGCGCTGCTCCTCGGACAGACCGATGCCGGTGTCGCGCACCGCGAAGGCGATGGTCACGCCGCCGGACTGGTCCGGCGCCGGTTCGGCGGTCACCACCACCTCGCCGACATCGGTGAACTTGATGGCGTTGGCGCACAGATTGGTCAGCACCTGGCACAGGCGCAGCGGATCGCCGGTCAGCCGCTCGGGCAGGGCGGGCGAGGGGGCGAAGACCACCTCCAGGCCCTTCTCCTCGGCGCGGGTGCCGATCAGGGCCGACAGGTCGTCCAACACCTCGGCCACCGAGAACTCGATCGTCTCCAACTCGATGCGGCCGGCCTCGATCTTCGAGAAGTCGAGGATGTCGTTGATGATCGCCAGCAGCGCCGCCGACGAGGACTGGATCTTGCCCAGATAGTCGCGTTGGCGGGGGTCTTGGGCGGTCATGTGGGCCAGCCGCGCGAAGCCGATCACGGCGCTGAGCGGCGTGCGGATTTCGTGGCTCATATTGGCCAGGAAGGCGCTTTTCGCCTCGTTGGCGCGGTCGGCCTCGCGGCGGGCGGCGTCCAGCGCCTCTTCGCGGCGGCGGATCTCGTCGACGTGGAAGGCGAAGGTGGCGGCCATGTCGGCGATCTCGTCGCCGCCGCCCAGCGGAATCTCGGCCGGCCGGCCCTCGGCGTGGTCGAGCATGCAGCGTTGCAGGCCGAGCACCCGGCTGATCACGTTGCGCCGCACATAGAGGAAGATCAGCAAGCCGCCCAGCAGGGCGGCCAGCCCGGCGGCGGCCAGCAGGGCCAGGCCCCACTCCATCACCTTGGCGACCGTCTGGCGCTCGGCGGCGATTTCCACCTCGGTGCCGGCATACAGGTCGGCGGCGCTGTGGACGAAGCGGTTCATCAGGATGTTGTTGTTGCGCAACACCCCCTGGACCATGCCGCCCAGGCGAAGCTGCTGCGCCCGTGCGGGGAATACGCCGCCTTCGCCCCAGGCCAGCGCGGTCAGTTCGGCATGGCCCCGGGCGCCCTCGGCGCGCGCCGCCTCGTCGCGCGCCAGGGCGTCCAGCTTGCGCAGGGCGTGGTCGGTGGTGGCGCCCAGGCTGCGCAGCATCAGCACCGCGAGGCGCTCCAACGCCGGATCGAGGGCGGCCGAGACCGGTTCCAACTCGGCCAGGGTCTTCTGAAGCCGATCGTCGAGCGCCAGCCGTTCGGCCATCAGCTCGGCCAGACGCTTCAGATTGGCGGCCATCGCGGCGCGGTGGCGCCGCACCTCGTCGACGGCGGCCTCGGGGATGCCGGTGGGCGGCAATTCGGCCACCGCGTCGTCGAGCAGTCCGAACTGGTCGAGCATCAGCAGGCGCTGGTGCTCCAACTCGAACAGGTCGCGGGCGGCGGCCAAGCGCGGCGCGGTGGCCACGATGCTTTCGCTGCGCTGGGCCAGCCGCGCCACGGCGGTCAACCGGCCGACGTGATGGACGGCGACGTGATCGAAGCCGCGCCGCAGCCGGTCGGTGGCCCACAGCGCCACCGCCGCCGAGACGGCGGCCAGCAGCGTCAAGGCGACCAGTCCGGTGGTCAGGCGGGCCGCGACGCCCCAGCGGTGGGTGGAACCCATGTCCTGGTCAGCGCACCGGCGGAGCCCACAGGGCGCCGCCGCGGCTGGCCAGATCGTTCATGCCGCGTTGCATCTTGAAGGCCGATTTGGCGCCCAGGCTGCGCTCGAACACCTCGCCGTAATTGCCCACTTGCGCGATCACGCGAAAGGCCCAGGCATCGTCCAGGCCCAGCCGCTTGCCCAGGCCGGGCACGGCCCCCAGCAGGCGCTTGGCCTCCTGGCTTCCGGTGGCGCGCATCGATTCGGCGTTGGCCGAGGTGACGCCCAGTTCCTCGGCCGAGATCAGCGCGAACAGGGTCCAGCGCACCGCGTCCTCCCAGCGCGAGTCGTTCTCGCGCACCACCGGCGAGATCGGCTCCTTGCTGATGCGGTCGGGCAGCAGGACGTATTCCGCCGGATTGGGGGCCAGGAACTCGCGCATCGAGGCCAGGATGATGGCGTCGGTCGACAGCGCCTCGCAGCGCCGGGCGAAGAACGCCTCGTAGGCCCCCTCGATGGTGGCGAAGGGGCGGATGTCGAGGCCCAGCTTCTGGGCGGCGTCGGCGTCGCGCAGGTTCTCGATCGAGGTCGAGGCGTCCTGCACGCAGACCGTGCGGCCCTTCATGTCGGCCAGGCTTTTGAAGCCGGTGTCGCGGCGCACCAGGGCGGCCTGCCCGTCCATGAAATAGATGCCGGGAAAGGCCAGCCCGTCGCCATCGCGCGACATCGTCCAGGTCGACGCCTCGCTCAGCAGGTCGATGGCGCCGCGCCGCACCAGGTCGAAACGCTCGGACACCGAGGTCAGCACGAACTCGACATTCTCGGCCCGGCCGGTGGTCGCGGCGGCCACGGCGCGGCAGAAGTCGGAATAGAAGCCGACCCAGCGCCCGTCGAGGTCCATGGTCGAGAGAAGCTGACCCAACTCGGTCACGCCGCAGCGGACCACGCCGCGCGCCCGCACCGCGTCGAGGGTCGAGTCGCCGGCCGAGGCCTGCCCCGCCAGGGTCAGAAGGGTCGAGAGAACGGCGATCATCATGCGCGGACGGATCATTCGAGGCATCCTTCGGGTCCGAATGCGGCGCGGTCGCGGCCCTCGCGCTTGGCGGCGTAAAGGGCGCGGTCGGCCGACGCCATCACCTGTTCGTAGCCCACCCTGGGGTCGCAGCCGCATCCGGCGGCCACCCCGACGCTGGTGGTGAAACCGAACGATCCGCCCTCGGGCAGCGCGATGCGCAGGCGACGGGTGACGTCGAGCAGCCGCTCGGCCACGACGCGGGCTTGGCGGGCGTCGGCTCCGGGCAGCACGATGGCGAATTCCTCGCCGCCGGCTCGGGCGATCACGTCATGCGCCCTGAGTTCCGCCTGCCACGCCTTGGCGGCCTGGACCAGCGCGGCGTCGCCGGCCGCGTGGCCGTGGGTGTCGTTGATCGCCTTGAAATGGTCGAGGTCGAGCAGCAGCAGGCTGAGCGGCTTGCCGGTGCGTTGCGCCCGCATCAACTCCTGCTGGAACGCCGCGTCGAAGTGGCGGCGGTTGAAGACGTCGGTCAAGGGGTCCAGCGCGGCCAGCAGCTCCAATTGCCGATTGGCGCGGCGCAGCGCCTTTGCGGTGCGGCTGAGCAGCAGGTGATTGCTGACCCGCGCCCGCACCACCGCCGGCACGAACGGCTTCGAGACGTAATCCATGGCGCCGAGCAGCAGGCCCTTTTCCTCGCTCGCCACGTCGTCGAGCGCGGTGACGAAGATCACCGGGGCGGGCGCCTCGGTCTGCGCCCGGTTCAGTTGGCGGCAAACCTCGAACCCGTCCATGTCGGGAAGCATCACATCGAGCAGGATGACGTCGAAATCCTCGGCGCCGGCCTTGACCAGGGCGTCCTCGCCGCTGGTCGCGAAGACCAGCGTCGCCATTCCGGCCAGCAAATTGGCAAGGATGCGTATGTCGCCCGGCGAATCATCGACGAGCAAAATCTTCGAAGCCGCTTCGTCCATCGAAACTTGGTTCCCCACCCTCGATTGAAGCAGTATAGAGAGAAACACGGCCGATGCCTACCGCGCCAGCGAGGAACGAATGTTGCCTGCCATCGATCGCGTTCTGCTGTTGAAGCGGGTCGACGGTAATGCCGCCCTCGCGTCAAGATTGATTTGCGACTTCCGGCGCGATCATTGGGATGCCGCCGATCGGGTGTCGGCACAACTTGAAACGGGCCGACGCGACGACGCCCGGCGCCTCGCCCATTTGCTGCGGGGATTCGCCGGCAATCTGGGGATGCTCGATCTGGCCGCCGCGGCGCGCGACGGCGAGGCGCTGGCGCCCACCGGCGCGGCGGGGCTGGAGGCGGCG
>JADGAL010000112.1:7447-9613 GCA_015232025.1 Alphaproteobacteria bacterium | reverse complement strand
CCCGGCAGCGCCTCGTGCTCGGCCAAGTCAAGGTGGACGAGAAGTCGAACGAGATCGTGGCCATCCCCAAGTTGCTGGATTTGCTGGTGATCGAAGGGGCGATCGTGACGATCGACGCCATGGGATGCCAGCGCGACATCGCGGCGAAGATCATCGACAAAAAGGCCGATTACGTGCTTGCCCTCAAAGGCAACCAGGGCTCGCTTCGCGAGGATGTCGCGGTGTTCGTGGCCGAACAGAAGGCCATGGGATTCCAGGACACGACGATCAGCCGGGACCAGACTGTCGATGGCGACCATGGCCGGATCGAAACGCGCACGACGACCGTGATCCACGATGTCGACTGGCTCCAAGAGCGCCATGCTTGGCCCGGCCTGAAGAGCGTCGTCGTGGTGGAAAGCACGCGGGAGATCGGCGACAAAGTCGAGGCCGAGACACGCTTTTACATCACATCATTGGTGCTCGCCGCCGCCCTGGTCGGTCCGATCATCAGAAGCCATTGGGCCATCGAGAACAGCCTGCACTGGGTGATGGACATGGTCTTCCGCGATGACGAATGCCGGGTGCGAACCGAGAATGCTCCCGCCAACTTCACGACCCTGAAGCACATGGCCCACAACCTGATCCGCAAGGCGCCGGGCAAGGATTCCCTCCGCCTCCGCCGCAAGGTGGCAGCCTGGGATGACGACTTCCTTGCAAGCCTCATCGCCAAATAATCCGTTCACCCGATTCCCCTGCCGGCGAGCCGAGCGGAGGCGCCCGACTCGCCGTCCCCCCTGATCAGTGTTGCCGCGAAAGGGCTTGGCTGGACTGGCTGGCCGCGACGATCGGCGCGTTGATGCTCAGCGCGCGGGCGTGCAAGCCGGGATCGCCAATCAGCAGCCGCGCCAGTTCCAGATCGACGGCGCTTTCGGCGTGCTTGGCCGAGGGGCAGGTGGACCGCAACTGCTTGCGCAGATCCGTCTCGTCGATGGCGGCCGAGCGCCACACCGCCAGATTGGCGGTGACCGTCGAATTGCCGGTGCTCACGGCGGTCAGCAGGCCGCGCGGATTGGCGTCGACGTCGGCGGTGCAGATGGTGGGCAACACGCCCAGGCCATGCAGGGCATAGCCCGACGGGCTGTGGAAGCGCGACCAGGTCAGCGTCATCTCTCCCTCGTTGGGCAGGCGGATGACGGTCTGCACGGTGCCCTTGCCATACGAGTTGGTGCCGATCACCACGGCCCGGCCGGAGTCCTGCAAGGCGGCGGCGACGATCTCGGACGCCGAGGCGGATTTGCCGTCGACCAGCACGACCAGCGGCAGATCCTCGGCCATGTCGCCCGGCACCGCGTCGTAGACCTGGCTGGCCAGCGCGTGGCGGCCGCGGGTCGAGACGATGCGCCCGCCCGACATGAACAGGTCGGCCATGGTGACCGCCTGGTCGAGCAATCCACCGGGATTGCCGCGCAGGTCGAGCAGCACGCCGCGCAGCCGCTTGCCAAGATGGCCGCGGGCGTCGCGCAGGGCTTCCGAAAGGCTGGACGCGGTGCGCTGATTGAAGCCGCTCACCTTGACCTCGACGATGCCGTCGCGGATTTCGGTGGTCACCGTGGTGGGAACGACCAGGGCGCGGCGCATCGCGAGGTCGCGGATCGCCCCGCGACCGCCGACCCGCACGGTCATGGTCAACTCGCTGGCGATCTGGCCGCGCAGGCGATTCGAGATCGCCTCCTGCTCGAGCCCGGCGATCGGCTGGCCATCGACATGGGTGATGACGTCGCCAACCTTGAGGCCGGCGTTCGAGGCCGGGGCGTCGGGCATCACCTCGGTGACGGTGGCGGCGTCCTCCTTGATCTCGAACCGGATGCCGATGCCGCCGAAGCCGTTGCGCGAGGCGCGATGCTTGCGCGCCTCTTCGGCCCCGGAGTAGCGCGAGAAGGTGTCAAGCTTGGCCAAGGTCGCGTCGAAAACCGCCTCGTAAAGGCCCTCGGCATCCAGTTTGCGCAATGTCGGCGAGGCGGTGGCGGCGTTCTGGGCGACCGAGATCACCAGCCGCGACCAGCCATCGACATCGTTTTCGGCGGGGGCGCCGAAGCTGCCCGTGGTGGCGCCTTCGACCTTGACCAGCACCAAATCGCCACGGCGTTCGACCAGCAGGCTTTGATCGAGCGCGGTCAGGCCTTG
>JADGAL010000112.1:0-7347 GCA_015232025.1 Alphaproteobacteria bacterium | reverse complement strand
TCGAAGGACGCGTTCGCGGATTGCTCGCCTTGCGAGCCCACCGCCTGCTGCCCAATCGGAGTGCACGAGCCGCTGACCAGGACCGAGCCCGCCAAAACCCAACGAGTCAATGCTTTGAAAGCCAATTCTCTCACCCGTGGTATGCCCTAAGCGGTAAGCCGAGGCATTATGCGGGCAGCCCCCCCACAGGTACAGAATTTTCGCCTACCTCTTAGGTGGCAGCTACCTCGGGTGGAGTATTTCTGGATGGAGGGGTAATACCGGCCGGCCAACGAATTGACCGGCCTTAGTAATCAGCGGCGCGGACGGCCGCGTCCGCGCACCGGGCCGCGCGCCGGGGCGGCCAGGCTGGTCATGTGGAAGACCAGGCTGCCGGTCAGCGGATTGGCTTCGACCAGCATGACTTCGACCTCGTCGCCCAGGCTGTAGGTGGCGTTGGTCCGCCGGCCGACCAGGGCGTGCCGGGTCTCGTCGTGTATCCAATAATCGTCGCCCAGCGAGCCCACCGGCACCAAGCCGCTGGCGCCGGTGTCGCCCAACTCGACGAACAGGCCGAAGCGGGTGACGCCGTTGATGCGGGCCGGGAAGGCGGTGCCGACCCGCTCGGCCAGGAACAGCGCCGTGAAGCGGTCAAGCGCGTCGCGCTCGGCGGTCGCGGCGCGCCGCTCGGTCACCGAGATGTGCGTGCCGATCTCGGCGAAGCGCTCGGCCTCGGCGGGGCTCAAGGCGCCGTCGCCCAGCGCCATGCCGGCGATCAGGGCGCGATGCACCAGCAGATCCGCGTAACGCCGGATGGGCGAGGTGAAATGGGCGTAGCGCGCCAGTCCCAGCCCGAAATGGCCGATGTTCTCGGGGCTGTAGACGGCCTGCGCCTGGCTGCGCAGCACCACCTCGTTGATCAGATGCGCCTCGGGCCGGTCCTTGGCCTGCTCAAGCACGCGGTTGAAGTGCGAGGGGTGGATCACCTGGCCCTTGGCCAGCGACAGGTCCAGGGTGGACAGGAAATCGCGCAGCGACTCCAGCTTGTCCGGGGTGGGCTTGTCGTGAACCCGGTACATGCAGGGCTGGGCCAGCTTTTCCAGCGTCTCGGCGGCGGCCACGTTGGCGGCGATCATGAAATCCTCGATCAGCCGGTGGCTGTCGAAGCGGGCGCGCGGCACGACGCGGGCGATGCGACCGTCCTCGCCGATCACCACTTGGCGCTCGGGCAGGTCGAGGTCGAGCACGCCGCGCCGCTGACGCGCCTCGAACAGCGCCGCCCAGGCGCCGTACAGCGGCGCGATCACCGTGTCGACCAAAGGCGCCGTGGCCTCGTCCGGCGCGCCGTCGCGGGCCTGCTGCACCTGGGTATAGGTCAGCCGGGCCGCCGAGCGCATCATGCCGCGCAGGAAGCGATGCCCCAGCTTCTCGCCCGTCTTGTCGAAGCGCATCAGCACGGCCATGCAGGTGCGGTCCTCGGCGGGCTTCAAGCTGCACCAGCCGTTGGACAGTTCCTCGGGCAGCATCGGCACCACGCGGTCGGGGAAATAGACCGAGTTGCCGCGCTCGAAGGCCGAGCGGTCGAGCGCGTCGCCGGGGTGCACATACCAGGCGACGTCGGCGATCGCCACCGCCACCTGCCAGCCGCCGGGATTGTTGGGGTCCTCGTCGGGCGCCGCCCACACCGCGTCGTCGAAGTCGCGGGCGTCCTCGCCGTCGATGGTGACCAGCGGCACGGCGCGCAGATCCTCGCGCTTGCCCAGGGGCGCCGCGCCGGCCGCCTTGGCCTGCTCCAGCGCGTCGGCCGGGAATTCGTTGGGGATGCCGTGGGCGTGGATCGACACCAGGCTGACCGAGCGCGGATCGGCCATGTCGCCCAGCCGCTCGACGATGCGAACAGCCCGCAGGCCCAGCGGGCGCGGCGAGGGCAGGACCTCGGCCAGCACCAATTCGCCGGGTTCGGCGCCGCCGGTGTCGCCGCGCCCGACATTGTACTCGGCCTTTTGGCGCCGATCGGTGGGGATCAGCCGTCCGCCGCCATCGGTGCCGGCGCGGAACACCCCCAGCACCTTGCCCGGACCCGCCGCGACGCGGCGGACGGTGCGGCCCTCGTAGGTGTCGTCGCGCAGGCGGCGCAGCTTGGCCAGCACGCGGTCGCCGACCCCCAGCACGGGATCGCCGCGGCGTTCGGGCGCCATGTAGATGCGGGGCGGGCGGCCCTCCTCGGACCAGGTCAGCGGCTTGGCGACCAACTCGCCATCGGTGTCGGTGCCGGTGATCTCGACGACCAGCATGTCGGGAATGGCGCCGGGACGGGCGAAGCGGCGCTTGTGGCCGCGTTCGACGGCGCCCTCGTTCTCCAACTGCTTCAGGATCGCCTTGATCTGGATCTTCTCGTCGCCCTTGAGGTTGAAGGCGCGCGCCAGTTCGCGTTTGCCAACCCGGCCCTCGGCCCCCTTGATGAAGTCCAGGACCTGCTGCTTGGTCGGCGCGGGGACGTGGCGCGGCTTTTTCACCCTCAATCCTCTACGGCGGCGGCGGTTTTCTTCGGCTTCGCCGTCTTGGGCTTGGCGGCGGCCTTGGGTTTCGCCGCGGCCTTGGGCTTGGGCTTGGGCTTGGCGTCCGCCTTGGGCTTCGGCGCGGCCTTGGCCTTGGCGGCGGGCTTCGCCCTGGTCTTGGCGGCGGGCGCCTTGTCGGCGCGGGCGGCGATCAGGGCCAGCGCCTCGTCCAGGGTGACGTCGTCGGGCTCGCGCCCGCGCGGCACGTTGGCATAGACCTTCTCATGCGCCACATAGGGGCCGTAGCGGCCGGCGTTCAAGGTCACCGGCTTGCCGCTTTGCGGATGCTCGCCCAGCACCTTGCCCGGCGTTCCCCCCTTGCGCGACGCCCCGGCCAGCAGGTCGACGGCGCGGTTGATGCCGATCTCCAGCGGGTCCTCGCCGGGCGGCAGCGACTTGAAGACGTCGCCATGCTTGACATAGGGGCCGAAGCGCCCGACGCCGGCGGCGATCGGATTGCCGGATTCGGGATGCACGCCGATCTGGCGCGGCAGCTCAAGCAGCTTGATGGCGCGGCCCAGGTCCAGGGTGGCCGGGTCCAGGCCGCGATACAGCGACACCCGCTTGGGCTTCAGCTTGCCCTCGGCCTCGCCAAGCTGGACGTATTGCCCATACGGCCCCTTGCGCAGCGAGACCATCAAGCCGCTGGCGGGGTCGAGCCCCAGTTCCTTCGGCCCGTCGCCGGCCTCTTCGGGTCCACCTTCGCCGGCCACCGCCAGCGGCCGCGTGAAGCGGCATTCGGGATAGTTCGAGCAGCCGATGAAGGCGCCGAACTTGCCCAGCTTGAGACTCAGCCGTCCGGCCTGGCAGGTCGGGCAACTGCGCGGATCGCCGCCATCGGCGCGGGGCGGGAAGAAGTGCGGACCCAGTTCCTGGTCCAAGGCGTCGAGCACCTGCGAGACGCGCAGTTCCTTGGTGTCGTCGACCGAGCCGGCGAAGGGTCGCCAGAACTCGCGCAGCACCGCCTTCCAGTCGATCCGCCCGCCGGAAATCTCGTCGAGCTGGTTTTCCAGATCGGCGGTGAAGTTGTACTGGACGTAGCGGTTGAAGAAGTTCTCCAGGAAGGCGGTCACCAGACGGCCGCGATCCTCGGGCACGAAGCGGCGGTTCTCGAAGCGGACATATTCGCGCTCCTGCAACACCGACAGGATGGAGGCGTAGGTCGACGGCCGGCCGATGCCCAACTCCTCCAGCTTCTTGACCAGACTCGCCTCGCTGTAGCGCGGCGGAGGCTGGGTGAAGTGCTGGGCGTGGCGCACCGCCTTGAGGTTCATCGGGTCGCCCTCGGCGACATCGGGCAGCAGGCGGTCGGCCTCGTCTTCGGCGTCGTCGTCGCCGCTTTCGCGATAAAGCTCCAAAAAGCCGTGGAACACCACCACCGAGCCGGTGGCGCGCAGCACCGTCTTGCGATCGGGCGAGGCGATGTCGACCGCCACCTGATCGAGCACGGCGCTTTCCATCTGGCTGGCGATGGTGCGCTTCCACACCAATTCGTACAGGCGCAACTGGTCGCGATCGACATAGGGCGCCACGTCCTCGGGCCGGCGGCTGACGTCGGTCGGACGGATCGCCTCGTGCGCCTCCTGGGCGTTCTTGGCCTTGGTCTTGTAGATGCGCGGGGCGGGGGGGACGTGGCTGGCGCCCCATTGCTGGCCGATCAGGGCGCGGGTCGCGGCGATCGCCTCGGCCGCCATCTGCACGCCGTCGGTTCGCATATAGGTGATCAAGCCGACCGTCTCGCCGCCGATCTCGACGCCCTCGTAAAGCCGCTGGGCGAGTTGCATGGTGCGCGCCGCCGCGAGGTGCAGCTTGCGCGATGCCTCCTGCTGCAAGGTCGAGGTGGTGAAGGGCGGTTGCGGGTGGCGCTTGACCTTGCGGCGCTCGATCGAGGCGACGTCGAAGCGCGACCCCTGGATGGTGGCGCGGGCCGCCTCGGCGGCGGCCTGGTCGCCCAAATCGAACTTGTCGAGCTTGCGGCCTTCAAGATGGGTCAGCCCGGCGGTCACCTGGCCCGAGCGGGGCGTCAGGAAATCGGCGTCGACCGTCCAATATTCGCGGCTTAGGAAGGACTCGATCTCGGCTTCGCGCTCGCAGACCAGACGCAACGCCACCGACTGGACGCGGCCGGCCGAGCGGCTGCCCGGCAGCTTGCGCCACAGCACCGGCGACAGGGTGAAGCCGACCAGATAATCCAGCGCCCGGCGCGCCAGATAGGCGTGCACCAGTTCCTGGTCCAGTTCGCGCGGGTTGCGCATCGCGTCGAGCACGGCGGTCTTGGTGATCTCGTTGAACACCACGCGCTTGACGTCCATGCCCTTCTTCAGCGCCTTGCGGGAGTCGAGCACCTCGCGGACGTGCCACGAGATGGCCTCGCCCTCGCGATCCGGGTCGGTGGCGAGGATCAGGCCGTCGGCGCCTTTCAGCGCGCTGGCGATCTCGCGGACATGCTTTTCGGATTTGGGGTCGACCTCCCAATCCATGGCGAAGTCCTGGTCGGGCCGCACCGAGCCGTCCTTGGCCGGCAGGTCGCGGATGTGCCCGAACGAGGCCAGCACGTGATAGCCATCGCCAAGATACTTGTTGATGGTCTTGGCCTTGGCCGGGGATTCGACGACGACGATTTTCATGAGGACCGACAGCACCGACGATAAAGGGGCGGGGACATTAGCCCAGGAGCGAGACCCGATGGCCGGGGTGTCTCTCCAGCCGGCCCGCCAGTTCCAGTTCCAAAAGGACCGTGGACACCACGGCGGGAGACAATTGGCACCGCCTGATGATTTCGTCAACCGCCACGGGGGCCGGCCCCAGGCCTTCGACCACCATCGACCGCGCCGCGGCCACCGCCTTCTCGTCGTCGCAAGGGGGCGCCGAGCCGCCGAAACCCTTGGCCGGGCGCGCCTCGACGGCCGGTCGGCGCAGCATGTCGGCCAGCACCGCGAGAACATCGTCGGCCGTCTCGGTCAAAGTCGCGCCCTGCCGAATCAGCCCGTTCGGCCCGGCGCAGCGCGGGTCGAGCGGCGAGCCCGGCACCGCGAACACCTCGCGCCCCTGTTCCAGCGCCAGCCGCGCCGTGATCAGCGAACCCGAGCGCGGGCTGGCCTCGACCACCACCACCCCGAGCGAGATGCCCGAGATGATCCGGTTGCGCCGGGGAAAATGGCTGGCCTGCGGCACCGTGCCGGGCGGCATCTCGGACACCGCGACGCCCTGCGCCACGATGCGCCGATACAGATCGTCGTTCTCGGGCGGATAGATATGGTCGACCCCGCCCGCCATCACCGCCGCCGTGGCGCCCGGCGCCTCGCCCGCCAAAACACCCTCGTGCGCCGCCGTGTCGATGCCGCGCGCCATGCCCGACACCACCAAAAGCCCCGCTTGCCCCAACTCGGCCGCGATGCCCTGCGCGATCCGCCGCCCGTTGACCGAGGCGTTGCGCGCCCCGACCACCGCCACCGCCGGCCGGGTCAGCAGATGCGCGTTGCCATACACCGACAGCAACGGCGGCGCGTCGTCGAGCCCCCGCATCGCCGCCGGATAGCCCGGCTCGACGCTGGCGATCAGCACCGCGCCATTCCGCTCATGCGCCGCGATCTCGGCCTCGGCCGAAGCCTTCGACGCCACCAGGATCGGCTTGGCCCGCCCGCCACGCCGCGCCAATTCCGGCAAAGCCTCGATCGCCGCCCCCGCCGAGCCATACCGCTCGACCAGCCGATGAAAGGTCACCGGCCCGACATTCTCGCTACGGATCAACCGCAACCAGTCCCGTCGTTCGGCTTGCGTGAGCGCGCGTTGGTCGGTGTTCGTCATGGGTGTGGACCATGGACCAAAACGGGAACGTCGTCAAGCCCTGACACAAGCCTTCGGCGACCACCCCGCGACCCGGCTCGCCGACACGACCCAGGGTGGCGATCGCATTGACTTGCGCGCGCCACCGCCCGACCATACACCCGGTTGTTGGAACAGCCGGAATGGGGATCGACGATGGCGAACGGCGAAGCGCCCGATATTATGAAGACGGTGCGCGACTGGGCCTATCAGGTTGGCGGGTGGTGGGGGCTTCTCGTCGCGGTCGCGCTGACATATTTGGCGCCCAAAGCCCTCAAGGCCGGCATGTGGCCCAAAGCCGCGCGGCTGATCGACGAATTGAAGCGCGAGCGGGTTCCCCGCGCCGACCCGAAGCGGTTTTCGATCCTGGTGGCGCGCCTCGACGACGATCGCGACGGAGAGCAGCGCAAGTTGCTGCTTCACGGCCTTCACGAGTTCAAGGGAATCGAGGTTCTTCCCCTCGACCGCGCGATCTCGCCCGGGCTGATCACCGATCAGGCCGAACGCGACGGCCACGAGCGGGCGCGCGCTTTCCTGAAGGAGAGCGGCGCCTCGGTGGTCCTGTGGGGCACCGTGCTGCCCGGCGGCGCCAAACCGGTGTGGCGCCTATGGTGGACCCCCGCCACCGAAGGCCAGCGCGATGGCCGGTACGGCGTGACCGCCCCCGACCTGCGCCTCCCGGATCTCCTCTGGACCGACCTCGCGGCCGTCCTCGGCCTTCTGATCACCCATCACGACGCCGAACGCGCCGCTGCGGAAGGCCGTTTCGTCGCCGACCAGTTGATCGACGCCGTGGCCCGCGTGCGCACCCTGCTGACCGCCGCGCAAACCAACTCGGGCTGGTCCCCCGAGCAGTTGGCGCGAACGCGGGTCGTGCTTGCCAACGCCCTGTCCACCCTGGGCGATCAGGCCGGACAAAGCGAACCTCTTGAAGAGGCGGTGGCGGCCTATCGGGCGGCGCTGGAGGAACGGACCCGCGACCGGG